>JBBRXH010000024.1:0-13362 GCA_038248565.1 Peptostreptococcales bacterium
CCCCGCATTGCGGGAGGATGATGTTTTTCAGTCCGGAGGTAATACCGGAGAGAATAGAGAGGCATAGATATGGAAGAGCGTAATAAGCTAAAAGAAATTATAACCGGTTATCCTTGCGAAAAAAGATTTTCTTTGGCGATCATGCAGGATATCCAAAGGGAGTTTAATTATATTTCCAGAGATGCCCTGGAGCTGGTTTCAGAGCATCTTTTAATACCGCTCAGCAAGCTTTATGGCATGGCAACCTTTTATCGCGCCCTAAGCCTTGAACCTAAAGGCAAATATATCATCAAGGTCTGCGATGGAACGGCCTGTCACATCAGATCATCCCTTGTTATTATTTCCGAACTGGAAAAACTCCTTGAGATTTCTCCGGGACAAATGACAAAAGATGGTCTTTTCTCCCTTGAAACAGTTAATTGTCTTGGCGCCTGTGCTTTAGCCCCCGTCATGGTCATCGACGGTGAGTATCATGGAAAGCTTTCCCCAAAGGATATTGCCGGTATTATAGATCGCTACAAAGGAGGCGAAAGCCATGTCTAAAAGAAAAATCCTGATTTGCTGCGGCACAGGCTGCATCGCCAACGGAAGTAAAAGAGTTCATGAAATGTTTATAAAAGAGATCGACTCTCATAAAATGGACATCGCTGTGCTGCCTGATCTGAAATGCACCGGCTGCAACGGTCTATGCGAAAGAGGACCTATCGTTAAGTTTGAACCGGAAGATATTGCCTATTATCATGTTAAGCCGGGGGATGTGGCTGAGATTGTTGAGAAAACCGTCCTGGGCGGCGAAGAAATTCAGAGGTTGCTATATTTGGATCAGAAAACCAAAAAAAGAGTCAGGTCTCAAAGCGATTCGGATTTCATGAAGAAACAGGTTAAAATTGCGCTGCGCAATATCGGAACCATCGATCCTTATGATATCGATGACTATATAGAAAAAGAAGGCTATAAGGCCTTAAAAAAAGCTATCTTCAATATGTCCGGGGATGAGATCATCGGGGAAATCAAAAAATCCGGTCTTCGCGGCAGAGGAGGAGGCGGCTTCCCCACGGGTCTTAAGTGGGAAGCAGCTCAAAAAAGTGAAAGGACGCCCAAATATATCATATGCAACGGCGACGAGGGAGATCCCGGAGCCTTTATGGACAGAAGCATCATGGAGGGAGATCCCCATACGGTGCTGGAGGGCATGATTATTGCAGCCGTTGCCTTGGATATACAGAAGGGCTTCATCTACATACGCGATGAATACGGATTAGCTCTGGAAAACATGCATCGCGCCATCTCTCAGGCCAGGGAGAGAAATTATCTTGGGGATCATATTCTGGGCAGCAAATACAGTTTCGACGTTGAGATCATGAGAGGCGGCGGCGCCTTCGTCTGCGGTGAATCCTCGGCTTTGATGGCTTCCATCGAAGGCAGGGTCGGCGAACCCAGAGCTAAATACATCAGATCTTCAGAATTTGGGCTTTGGGGTCAGCCTACTGTTCTCAATAACGTGGAGACTTGGGCGAATGTGCCGGTCATTATCATGAAAGGCAGCAAGTGGTTTAGCAGCATTGGAACAGAGACCAGCAAAGGCACGAAGGTCTTCTCCCTCGTTGGCAAGATCAAAAACACCGGACTTGTCGAAATACCTATGGGCGTGACCCTGCAGGAGCTGATTTATGATATCGGCGGCGGCATTTTAAAGGATAAGGAATTCAAAGCGGTTCAGACCGGCGGACCCTCTGGGGGATGTATCCCAAAAGAGCTCCTCCATCTTCCGGTAGATTTTGATAATCTTGTAGCGGCAGGATCAATGATGGGCTCCGGCGGAATGATCGTCACAGATGAGCGCACCTGCATGGTAGAGTTCGCAAGGTATTATATCGCCTTTCTCGCTGAAGAGTCCTGCGGAAAATGTGTTTCCTGCAGAGAAGGTATCAGACAAATGCATAAAATTCTGGCAGATATCTGCGAAGGAAAGGCTTTGGAGAGCGATCTTGAGCTTTTAGAAGTCTTGGCAGAAACCGTCAGAGAAGCTTCTTTATGCGGTCTCGGGCAGACGGCGCCTAATCCTGTCATGAGTACCCTTAAGTATTTCCGCGAGGAATATTTGGAGCATATCAGCCATAAAAGGTGCAGAGCCGGCGTATGCAAGGATTTGACGGAGTTCGTAATCGATGAGAAGGCTTGCACAGGGTGCGGTTTATGCCAAAAGGGCTGCGCCCCAGATGCTATTATCGGGAGTCTGAAATCGCCCCATAAAATCATTCAGGAGAAGTGCATCAAATGCGGCAATTGTATCGACATCTGCAATTTCAAAGCAGTGAAAGTGAGGTGAGCATAGATGGAAACCGTAAAGGTCGTTATCAATAACAAGGAATGCATCGCTGAAAAGGGTAAATTTCTGATGGATATTGCCAAGGATAATAGGATAGGAATTCCTCATCTCTGCCATCATGAATCCCTTAGAGGGCTCAATTCCTGTAGGCTTTGTATTGTTGAAGTAACGGAAGGCGAAAGGACAAGAGTCGTTACCGCCTGCACCTTCCCAGCCATGAAGGATAGTGTGGTTGAAACCAATACAGAAAAGATCAAGAAAATGCGCAAGGTTCTCATGAGCCTGCTTATGGCTGAAACACCGGATAATCCAAAGGTCCAAAAAATGGCCAAAGCCTATGGCGTCGCGGACTATTCCAGATTTGAAAAGCATGAGGGCAATGACTGCGTCATGTGCGGACTTTGTGTCAAAGCCTGTGAAGGCGTCGACTGCTCCGCTATTGCGACGGTTAACAGGGGGGTGACAAAAAAGATAGCCACTCCTTACGAAACGGCTTCAAAAGATTGTGTTGGCTGTGGTTCCTGCGCATATGTCTGCCCAACGGAATGCATAAAGCTTGTAGAATCCGGCGGGATCAGAAAAATCTGGGACAAAGAATTTAAACTGCTGAAATGCAGCTGCTGCGGCAAATACTATCTCACAGAGGAACAGTATGAGCAGCTTCGCAAAAAACATGATGTGCCACTCGAGAGCCTGGTGTGTGACTGTTGCAAGAATGATAAGTATGCCAAACAAATGGCCAAAATATTTATGCCATAATCAGTATTCCAAAGGCGGGAATTCAGCACTTTCAATGCCCCGTAGAATGCCGCCGGAAACGATATCCAGAAGGTTTTCGATTAGGATATAGTGTTTGCTTTCTTCACTGACAAGCTGCAGAAAAAGGGATTTTTCTCCGGGTTGGCTTGCTTTGTCGCTTTGCTCCTCATAGAATTTGATGCTTCTATACTCTATATCCAGAGCATGTCTTAAAGCATCCTCGGAAATCTCAAAGTATACAGTATCGGCGGTTTCCCTAAGTTCATCAAATATATTCAGGGCATGGTCCAAGGTCTTTGAGGCTGCGATTTCATGTTTCTTGCTCATGATAATATCGTAATGATCCTGTTCATCCTGCGCCAGCATGTCAAATATTTTAATGATGGCCGGATTTTCGGTCTTAGCTTTAAGTTCATTATAATAGGCCTTACCGTCTAGTTCCATCTGCATGGCGAAATCATAAATAGTCATCGGATGTCCCTCCTTGGCTCAATTATCATTACTATATTTATTGTTTACAGTATAATACTACCTGCTTCTTTAAACAATACCCAAGGCGAGGATAATGGCTTGCCCTTTAATACTTTGCACAGTATAATATTTTGTGTAAAATCAATTTTGCTGGCACAATCAGCAATAGGGAGGTGACTGTTATTCGGATCAAAAACCTGCTAAAAGCGGATATCCCGGAAGAAGAACGGGAACCTCTTAAAAAAAGCATGATGCCCGAAAATCTAAGTAGGGGAATGGTCATGGCTTTTGCGCTGATCCTGTTTGAAGTCATCTTCGCCGCAATGGATATGGGAGCCTCGCTGCTTAAAGTTCATCAGACGTTTCACTTCAGCGCCTATTTCTTAATGTATATCCTCATGATTTTAATCAATTTACGCTTTCTCCTGTTTGCCGAAAAATATTTAAAGCTGGTGAATAAAACACCGCGGCAGATCAATAATATGGAGACAGGCATCATTATTTATATGACCTTGGTGATGTGCTGGGGCGCCTGGCTATCCCTTATGGATCAGGGGCTTTATGGACAACTGACGGTCTTTATGGTCAATATGATGATCTGCTCTGTGGTATTTTTTATGGAAATCAGGAAAACACTGATTCCATATAGTGCATCCACCCTCATCCTATTTGTAGGTTTACCGTTTTTTCAGAATGAATCTGATGTTTTGATAGGTCATTATGCAAACAGCACAGTTTTCATAGGGGTATGCCTGCTCGTCTCAAGAGTGCTTTTTAGAAATTATCTGGAGGAATTCAGAAGCAGAGAGCTTCTTAAGAATACCAATGACCTGCTTGAGAAGGAAATAGCGCAAAACAAAATCATCAATATGCGTCTCGCTGAGACCAACCTGCAGCTTAAACAGCTTTCCCTCCTCGACGAGTTGACCGGTATACCTAACAGAAGGTTTTTTAGAAATTTTATTGACATTGCCTTTGATGGTTTCGCCAGAGACGGTGGTCTGTTTTCGATCATTATGATCGATATCGACTATTTTAAAGGTTATAACGATAGGTACGGTCATGTGGCAGGGGACAGGGTCTTAAAGGAAGTCGCAGAACAAATCAACTCCATCGTTAAGCATGCCACGGATTTCGCCGCCAGATGGGGTGGTGAAGAATTTATATATGCATCCTTTAATACTAGCACTGAAGAAACGGCCAGAATCGCAGAGCTGATCAGAAACAAGGTGCTTGAACTAAAAATCCCTCATGAATCATCCAGAGTCTGCCCCCATATTTCTATCAGCCTGGGCGTTTCAACTTTCCGCGTTAAAAGTCACAAGGACATCAGCAGGAGCATAGAAGCGGCAGATAGAGCTCTTTACACGGCCAAAACCAGCGGAAGAAACTGTATCAGCACTATAGGAGAAGGACATGAAGCATTTTCTTAACGACCACGAAAACTATGTGAAGGAAGCCTTAAAGGATCCGGAAACAGATTTGGGTCGTCTTTTGAGCTACCATAAAACATGGATAGAATTTATGCAGCATGAGCGAATGAGTCATCTTATAGTTACCGTAACTGTGGCTATAGTTCTGATCATAACCTTTGGCATTTCAATCTTTTCTCAAAATCCATTATTTTTAATTCTCGATATCATATTAATGATTCTTCTGACTTTCTACATAATGCATTATTATCAGCTGGAAAATGGGGTTCAAAGGTGGTATGCCCTTTTTAATGAAATTGTTGAAAAGGATAGAATAAAAGGAGGAGACCATGTCTAAAGCCAAGTATTATTTTATTTCCGCATCTGGAGAGTTCGAACTGGTGGGCAGCATAGCTGAAGCCCAGGAAAAAGCAAAGGTAAAGGCCGGTGGGTTTATCTGGCTATCCTTCAGTGATCCTAAGATAGAAGAGCTTTCTGTACTGATAGATGCTTTGGGCATACATCCCCTGTCCATTGAGGACTGCTTTGATGAAGAACAAATACCTAAGATTGATAATTTTCCTGATTATACCCATATTTTATTCAACACCTTCGATTACGGGGATAAAAAACTGGAAGTCAATGAAGTACACTTTTTTTTGGGCAATAACTTTATCGTCAGCGTAAGTCAACCAGAGAGCGGGACCCAGAACAGCCTTATGGATTTCAGTGAACTGGTGGAGAATGACATCCTAATTGGTAAGGAAGGGCCATCCTTCATCATGCATATCATTATGGACCATATCGTGGACAATAAGCTGGTAGCCATCGAAGCCATCGAGGACGAACTCATCGCCTCGGAGGATATTATGCTGGAAAATCTCACCGAGTTTAATCCCTCAAGCCTTCAACGCATAAGACGAGACTTGCTGTCCCTACGCAAAAGTCTTTTTCATGAGAGAGATATCCTGATGAAAATCAACAGAAAGGACAGCAGATTTATTCCGGATACAGCAATTTTTCATTTCAGCGATGTCTACGACCACCTGAACAAATTTTTCGAATTGACGGAAATCAATCGTGAAGTACTGACCAGTTTGACGCAGATGAACCTATCCCTCCTGAACAATAAAATGTCAAAATCTGCGAACCAGACGAATATGTCCGTCAGGAGGCTGACCTTTATCACCACCATTTTTATGCCCCTGACTTTGCTTACCGGAATTGGAGGCATGTCCGAATACTCCATGATGACCGGAACATCAAATTGGCGTATCGCGTATCCGCTATTTTTAGTAGCCATGGCGGGTATCGGCATCGCCGATTATTTCATTTTGAGGTGGCTTGCCCGAAACGATGAGGATCCGATCTAAGGGGAACTTTTTAGGGCTGCCTTCTGTCTAAAAGATATCAGTTAAAATTCAGGAGGTGTTGAAAGTGAAAAAAATAAGCGCAGTTATTTTAATAGGGGTATTGATTTTATCTGTTTTTACAGGCTGCAGTGCCAGCAGAACTTCAATCGGAAGCCCGGAGCCTTCAAGCGGAGGGGTAGCAATATATGATAAAGCTGCCACTGAAGGCAGTCAGGCGTCGATAACTACGGCAAACGATGGATCCGCAGCGCCACAGCCGTATCAGCCTACTGGGGGCTTTATCCTTGGGGCTGGCCAAAAAATCATATTCAGGTCCGATATGAGCCTGGAAACCGTAGACTTCAATCAAACCTTAAAAAGGCTTAAAGAACAAGTCATGGTAGCTTCCGGCTTCATAGAAAGCTCTAGCATCGGAGGAAGCGGTACCGATGAAAATAATCCAAGATATGCCTCATTCGTCATCAGAGTGCCCAGCGATCAGTTTGAGCCAATGAAAAAAGCTGCAGAAACCTGGGGAACTATCATCAGCGAAAGCACCACGAGTCAGGATGTTACCAAACAGTATGTCGACACGGAAGCCAGAGTAAGGACCCTTAAGGTTCAGGAAGAAAGACTGCTGGCACTACTAACAAAAGCACAAAAGCTGGATGATATTATAATGCTTGAAGGAAGACTTTCCGAAGTAAGACTCCAGATCGAAAGCTTCACAGGAAGCCTGGCAGAGCTTGACGCACTCGTGGACTACGCCACCATAGCCGTCAATGTGCAGGAAGTCAAGGAGATTGCAGTTGTACCCCAGAATTTTGGCGAGAGATTTCTTGAGACTATAAAAGCATCCCTGGAACAATTCGGCGGGATTTTGGAGAAGGGTATCATCGCCATAATATTTCTCCTTCCCTATGTTCTGATCGTCCTTGTTCTGGTATTTGTTATTCGAAAAACCGGGTTTTTACCAAAAGGGATCAGACGTAAGAGCAAAAATGACTATGACGAAAAGCTTTAAAAAAATGCAGCAAGTTAAGCTGATCTTAGACGATTCATATATAGGCTTCGGGCACTCGAAAGGGTTAGCCCGAGGTCTTTTGTTATTTTGGGATAGAAGCAACGTGACCCAGGAAGGTATGGGCCTGGGCACCATAGCTATTAAGGAGGAGGGGTCCACTTATTTTTCCCAAAACTATCGCAATGTGACTGAAAACGCAACTGAAAACGTGACTGAAAACGTGACTGAAGAAGAGCGGGTCTTCAAAAGAGCATATTATCTGGATACTGTTCTGATGACCGGGTTAAAAGGTAGAGAATCCACCTTTCTGACTTTTCTCCGCCATCTGGGGCTGGTTTTTTATAAAAAATTCCCTATAACCCAAAAATTTCAATTGTCATCAGATCGATTTCTTCGCCGGCTTTTTCACATTGAGAGAATCTTTACTCAAATAAAATCAAAGGCAGTAGCTGATGTGAACTATGATTTAAAAGAAGATGCAGTAACCATAACATTTGATATAGATATGACCCAATGCAGAAAATCAAAAATTTGCCTGATGAATGAACTTGGCGCGGACTGGTTTGAACAAGGTATTCTTGGGGATCGGCTAATTGACCCGCCTTCCGCGTGGCTGGAGCTGGATACCAAAAGACCCCTGCCTAGTCTTTATTCGGCGAAGATGAACCGCGGCTTCAGTATCAGTGATATCAAGGTTTCCGGCGAGCTGCCCTATAAGCTTTTCTGGGGCAGGGAAAAAACCGAGGAGCTCTGCTGGGCGGGATTTACCCTGGAAATCGGCGTAGAAGAACCCGAGCTATGCCAAGTGAGATGCAGTTATACAATTTCCTTTTCAAAACCCGATTCAAAATCTTGTGATTTGGAGTGTAAATGATGGAAAAACGTGTCGTGCTGATTTACCCTTACTTTCGGGACAAGGACCCAGTGGAAAAGCTTTTCGCACCCCTTGGCATCGCTTATTTAACCAGTCAGCTGAAAGCGTTATCAGTACCGGTAACCCTTGTGGACTGCACCTTTGAGAGCTTAGAGGATGTGGTGGACTCGGTTGCGCTTATCAATCCGGCTATTATCGGGATATCGATCATGATATCAAACAGCAGAAATGGCTTCGCTATTGCAAAAGCCCTTAGGGAGAGGCTACCCAAAACACTGTTTCTGGCAGGCGGACCGCTGCCAACCTTATATCCTGAGCGATTTTTGCCGGACTTTGATTTGGTTTTTCGCGGAGAGGGGGATTTGATCATGCCAAATTTCTGCCAGGCTTATCTTGAGGCAGAAGACGGCCATGATTTTCTCGCGGAATTGAATCCTTTTGATTACCCGGGAATATATTTGCAAGGCTCCTCTACAATAAAGAGCAGCCCGCAGATCCATCATAGCGAGGAAGTCATCAGAAATCTGCCGACGCCCTACAGGGAAGGCAGCCAAAATGCCCTTTACCAGCATTTTTGGAGACAGGAGGCAGGCTGCAAGCCGACAACGATCATGATCACAAGGGGATGTCCCTACAACTGCGAATTTTGTTCTAAGCCGGTCTGGGGCAGTGAATTTAGAAAACCCACTATGGATAAAGTCTTTGAAGAAATCCTGGAAATCAAAGCGCTGGGTTATGATCAGCTTTGGATCGCCGATGACTCCTTCACTTTGGATTTAAACTTTTTAAAAGAATTTTGCATGGAAAAAATAAGCCGCGGAATCAGCATCGATTGGACCTGCTTATCCAGAACGCGGGGACTCGACCTGAAAACGGCTGAGTTGATGAAACGGGCAGGCTGCGTAAAGGTTTATCTTGGACTGGAGTCCGGGAGTGATAAGGTACTGGCTTTGATGAAAAAAAATGCGACGGTGCAGGATGGCATCGACGCAGTGGAATTATTCCATGATATCGGCATTAAAACTGCCGGGTTTTTTATAGTCGGTTATCCAGGAGAAACACCGGATACGGTTCAAAGGACTTTTAACCATGCCCTCGCCCTTCCCTTGGATGAAATCTTTTTTAACGTGCCGATTCCTCTGCCGGGTTCCGCTTTGTTCTCAAGAGTAGTCGGAATTCATCGCCAGGGGGATTGGGAGAAGGCCAGCGATGTCAAATTTCTCTATGACTCCGATTTCGATGAGGAGGCCCTGCGCCGGGATATCGACTGGACCATGGCGGAGTTTAAGAAAATAAAAGATAGCCAAAGGCTTTAAGCGTATTAGTAAAGCTCTGATTATTCTGTGAGTTCTTTCACATATTTCGGATGTATGAAGCAAGCTTTGTGGGCCTCCGGCGTATAGCAGCGGGTTTCAAAATCGAGGGCCCTTTCAGTATCAATACTGGAGGGGTCATATTTTTTTGAGCCGATGGTAAAACAGTGAAGACCGCTGGGATAAGTCGGGATGTTGGCGGTATAAAGCCTGGTGATCGGGAATAAAGACCTGACATCCTTTTGAACCCTGCGGATGAGATCCCGATGATAAAAGGGGGATTCCGTCTGCTGAACGAAGAGACCGTCTTCATTTAGAGCATTGAATATATCCTGATAAAAATCAAACATAAAAAGTTTTTCGCCGGGACCCACCGGGTCTGAACAATCAACTATAATCACATCGTAGAGACCTTGGGATTCCTGCATATGCTTAATGCCATCCTCTATTTTCAGATGAACCACAGGATTATCGTAAATAGCGCTGTTCCATTCCGGAAGATATTCTCTGCAGGTCTCGATGACCTTAGAGTCGATGTCGATCCAATTCACAGATTCAACACAGGCATGTTTTGACGTCTCCCTTACGCTGCCGCCATCTCCTCCGCCGATAACGAGAACCCGCTTCGGGTTTGGGTGGGTGAACATCGGAACATGAACGATCATTTCGTGATAGATGAATTCATCAAAAGTCGTGGTTTGAATGACACCGTCAAGAATCAGCATCTTGCCGAAATATTCGGTTTCCAGGACAGAAATATCCTGAAACTCTGATTTGCCCGTATACAAAGTCTTTTTTACCCGGGTGGAAAAATTCACATTTTCGTTTTGCTGTTCCGTTATCCAAAGTTCCATTAAATTCACTCCTCATTTCGGTGGATTTTTTATCATAACTTATACATTTCGGCTATTTTTCTTTGAATGCCGTCATCCTCCAGGAATTCATCAAAAGTGATCTCTTTATCGAAGAGCCCATTTGGCGTAATTTCTATGACCCTATTCGCTATGGTGTTGATAAAGCTATGGTCATGGGAGGAAAAGAGCATGGTGCCGGGGAAGGCAATAAGCCCATTGTTGACTGCAGTTATGGATTCAAGGTCAAGATGGTTTGTAGGTTCATCCAGGATGATCACATTGGCGCCGGAAAGCATGAGCTTGGAAAACATGCACCGCACCTTCTCTCCGCCTGAAAGAACATTGGCTTCTTTTAGGGCGTCATCTCCTGAAAAGAGCATTTTGCCAAGAAAACCCCGAATAAAGGTTTCTGATTTCTCCTCGGAAAATTCTCTCAACCAGTCGACCAGATTATACTCGACGCCGTCAAAAAATTCGGCATTGTCCTTTGGCAGATAGGACACGGAAGTGGTGACACCCCATCTGAAGGAGCCTTCATCCGGCTCAAGTTCGCCGACCAGTATTTTAAACAAAGTAGATCTTGCGGCCTCGTTTTTACCCAGGAAGACAATTTTATCATCTTTATTAACGGTAAAGGAGACTTGATCAAGAACCTTTTCTCCGTTGATGGTTTTTGAAATATTCTCGACAAACAGAATATCCTTGCCGGCTTCCCTATCGGGCGTAAATCCCACAAAAGGATATTTCCTTGAGGATGGCATGATGTCATCGATGGTGATTTTCTCCAGAAGCTTCTTTCGCGAAGTCGCCTGCTTGGCTTTGGAGGCATTGGAACTGAACCTGGCTATAAATGCCTGCAGTTCCTTGACTTTATCCTCTTTCTTCTTATTCTGATCTTTCATAAGACGCAGCATGAGTTGACTGGATTCATACCAGAAATCATAGTTTCCGACGAAAAGATTGACCTTGCCGAAGTCGATATCCAGCATATGAGTACAAACCTTATTCAAAAAATGCCTGTCATGGGAAACAACGATGACTGTATTGGGATAATCCAGCAGGAATTCCTCAAGCCAGGTGATGGCCTTGAAATCCAGATGGTTGGTAGGCTCGTCAAGAAGCAGAATATCCGGATTGCCGAAAAGCGCCTGAGCTAAAAGCACCTTGACCTTTTCACCGCCCCATAAATCGCTCATCAGCTTTTCGTGGAGATCTTTTTCAACGCCCAGGCCCATAAGTATTTTTTCTGCATTTGTCTGTGCATCCCAGCCGTTCATCTCCGCAAATTCATGTTCAAGGTCCGCAGCAAGCATGCCATCTTCTTCGGAAAAATCTTCCTTGGCATATAGCGCGTCCTTTTCGTTCATGATGTCATAAAGCCTTTTATGGCCCATGATGACAGTATCCAGTGCGGTATACTCATCAAATTCAAACTGATTCTGGCTGAGGGTCGCAAGACGTTCGCCGGGAGTGATTGAGATATCACCTTCTGTCGGCTCCAGTTCCCCTGAAAGTATCTTGATGAAAGTCGATTTGCCGGCGCCGTTAGCACCGATTACGCCATAGCAATTCCCCGGTGTGAACTTGACATTGACATGGGAGAAGAGCTTTTTATCCGAGAAGGAAAGACCGATATTGTTTACTGAAATCATAAATTTTTTCTCTATACGCTAATTACCCGTATAGAACCACCTTTCGCGTTTAGCTTTAATTAAAAAAATGCACAAATATTGCGCATTCACATATCTACCATGGGAATTATATAACGAAAACCCCAAAATTGCAAGGATAATTAGGTTGAAAAATCCCTTTGAAGGCTATATATTTAAACAATAGAAAACAACGCATAAGATCTTAAAGCAGCTAATATACCTAGCGAATCGGAGGCTTTTATGTCGCATATTTCAGCAAGAGCTGCCTATCAGAGTCTGGAGCAGCGCCTGAACAGATTCCCCCAGGGGGCCCCGGCGTCAGAAACCTTATATAGGATACTTGAACTTCTTTTCTCAGAGAAAGAAGCTGCTTTGGTTGCCCAGCTTCCTATAAAACCGTTTACGGTGCAAAAAGCCGCCGGAATTTGGCGGTTGGATTATCGTGAAGCCTTAAAAACACTGGATGAACTGGCATCAAGATGCATCTTGATCGATATAGAAAATAAAGGCGAGAAAACCTATAGTCTTCCACCGCCAATGGCTGGATTTTTTGAGTTTTCTATGATGCGGATGAGAAAAGATATTAATCAGAAACTGCTTGGAGAATTATTCTACCAGTACATGAATGTTGAGGAGGATTTTATTAAAGAGCTGTTTATTGGTACTGAAACACGGCTCGGACGAGTCTTCGTCAATGAAAGTGTACTTGGCAACGAAAATGCTCTCACTGTTCTTGATCATGAAAAGGCCAGCCACATCATTAGAACAGCAAACCATATCGGTATCGGTCTATGCTATTGCCGCCATAAGATGGCCCATGTCGGAAAAAATTGCGAAGCACCAATCGAAGATATTTGTATGACATTCGGAAATACCGCAGACTCTCTGATCAGGCACAACTATGCGAGAAGAATCGATTCCTCGGAGTGCATGGAACTGCTGAATAAGGCCCACGATTTTAATTTGGTACAATTCGGAGAAAATGTTAAGAATGAAGTATCTTTTATTTGCAATTGCTGCGGCTGTTGTTGCGAAGCACTGGTGGCAACCAAAAAATTCGGATTTCTTCATCCGATTGCAACAACAGGTTTTGTCCCAAAGATTGATTCGCTCTCCTGCACTGGTTGCGGGGCATGCAAAAAAGCCTGCCAAATTGATGCAATCTCATTAGAAGTCGTCCAAAAGGGTGAAGGGACGGAAAATCAGAAAAAAGTCGCAGTTGTGGATGAATCTGTTTGTTTGGGCTGCGGGCTCTGTGTCAGGGCTTGCCATAAGAAATGCATGAGCTTTGTTAAAAGCGGCAAATCTCTCATAACACCTTC
>JBBRXH010000025.1:0-13308 GCA_038248565.1 Peptostreptococcales bacterium
AAAGTGAGAGTGCCGCCATTAATGGTGGTCGCACCAGTATAGGTATTGGCAGCACCTAAGGTATGCAGGGTGGAAAAGACCAGCTGGCCTGTCTCTGCAGCGGACATGGCGATGGAAATGGTATCAAAATCGCGCATTTCGCCGAGAAGGATAACGTCCGGGGATTCTCTGAGGGCAGCCCGCAGGCCCTGGCTGTAGCTGGCGGTATCCATACCAACTTCTCTCTGGCTGACGATGCTTTTATCGTGCCTGTGGATATACTCGATGGGATCTTCCAGGGTAATGACATGGGCATTACGCGTCTTGTTTACTTTATCTATGATGCAGGCCAGGGTAGTGGATTTGCCGCTGCCTGCGGGTCCGGTAACCAGAACGAGGCCTTTGGTCTTTTGAAAAAGGTTGATGACTTCTGTGGGTATCCCCAGATTTTCTGAATCAGGTAGGTCGAACATGACGACTCTCAGCACTGCAGCCAAGGAACCACGCTGCCTATAAGCGTTCACGCGAAATCGCCCAACTTTCTTTAAAGAGAAGGAAAAGTCGTCATCGCCGCTCTTTATGAATTCTTCCATATTTCTTGCCGCCAGGGCATAGATATTCTGGATGAGCTCGTCCGTATCCAAGGGGTGGAGAACCGAACCCTGAGGCCTGATCTCACCGTTGATCTTGAAGGACAAGGGAAGGCCGACAACTATGAAGATATCCGAAGCCTGGCTTTTGACCGCATCTGAAAAAACTTGGCTGATATTCATTGTTTTTCCTCCTATTTATTATATGTTATCTTTATTGCTTTAGTTCTGTGGAATCGTATCGTTAAACTGAATCTCATAATCTGAATAATTCCAGTAGTCAGTGTTGACCACCTTCCATGTATGGATTTTGTAGGGTTTCGTTGTGCTTGGGCTTGAGACGGCTATGGACAACTCTATAAGGAGCTTCTGGGCGTCATTGACCTTAATGCTATGGGCAATAAAGAGCGCTCCGGCAGCACTTATGGTCACTTTGGTATCTGGAAGCTTGCCGATTACTTCAGCCGCATTCTGATTGGCCGTATTTTGATTCATGGCAGCGTCCACATCAGCCAGGAAGGCTTCTCCCAGGGCGTCGGCGGCGTAGTAGGCCGCTGTGCTTTCAACTGTCTTTTGGGTCAGCTTCATATCCGCATTGGCGGTGACCAGGGATAGGGTGCCCAGAGTTGTCAGACACAGAACAACGAAAATCATGATAATCGTCGGCCCGCCGATGCTTATGCCCATTCTGAGTTTGCTTTTCATTGGATGCCTCCTTCCTGCTTCGGATAGTACTTTTGGATCTGAATTTCAAACAGGGGGCCATTGCTCCCTAAAATCTTGCTTGCGGTTAAGTGAACCTTAGCCATAAGCCCAGTAGTTGTTTTCTCAGAGCTGACTTTAGCTTCGATGGTGAATATGGCATTGTCAGGCACGGAGGTATTTTGAAAGCCTGGGATAGCCTGCCAGTCTTTATCGAAATATAGAGGCCAGGGTTTGATCCCTGAAAGATCGGTAAAATCTATAAATGTATCCTGGCTTTTGAAATTTTCAGCTACCGACTGAGTCTTCATCATGGCAATGGTGGTATCGCCGGCTGTTTGAGCTACCTTACGGGCGTCGGCAAAAAGCCCCACGGCGATGGCGCTGGCCAAGGCGAAGATCAGGATGACGATGGTCATCTCCAATATGAAAATGTTGGCTTTGGATGCAGATTTTAATCTCATGTCATATCATCCTTCAAGTGGCTCGCCCAATTTGAGGGCGGATTCCTACTGCTAGTCGCTACGCAGGTTCAGACTTAGATCCAGGGTTTTTCCGGTTTGATCATAGGAGGTGACCTGAAGCAGCGAAGGTGTATTCATCTTAATATCGAGTCCCTTTATTGGTAGAATGGCCATACCATCTGATAGAGACAGCTCCTGGCCCTTTTCGATCATGACTTCATAGAGCTGATTATCCCGGGGGTAAATCCAGGTTTCGTAAACGACCTTATTTTCCGTGCTTTCAAGAATAAGCACCTGGGTGCCTTCTTTCTCTGAGATATAGACTGCACCAGCCTGATCATGCTGCTTGACTTTGGTGGAGATATAGGAAAGGGGGATACGTAGGTCAAAATTGCTTTGCATATCGCCCGCTACGGATTTATAGACGTTGGCACCGATCATGACGATGATGAGGGCTGAAATGGTAAAGCCACACAGCAGGACAAGAATCAAAAACAAATCCAACATGCTGCGGTTTGTCTGCAGATGAAGTCTCTTGGACAGCAGGGGTCTTTCACCCTCCGTCGCTAATGGATTCTGTTTTTGATTCTTCATACTTGTTGCCTCAATTATGAACCGACTTTTTCCAGCACGGTGATATCCGGCAGGATATTGGATGCGAAGACCTCATAATGGACTATAAATTTATTGTCGTCCACGACTATACCGTAATTCTTTTCAAGGTATTCTACATCCGGCGGATACATGCCCTCGATGGCATAGCACTGCACCGTGGCGCGAATAACTGCCTTCTCCAGGAATATGAGAGACTCCTTATCAGCAGCAGCCTGAGTCTGAACCGCGCCTAAATAAAAAAAGATCAGCAGCCCCGCGAAAATAATCAGGGGGAGGATCAATTTTTTTATATAGTCATTGGATTTTTTCCAGCGCAGTTTTGTTGACATGAAAATCTCCTTTAACCTATTGAGGACATAACCCCCATCAGGGGCAGCATGACGGAAATCAGGATAACGCCGATCATGATTGAGAGCAGAGCTACCGAAACAGGCTCGATCAGGGAGACCCTTTTAAGTAGAGTGGCTTCAATCTCTTCTTCGTAGTCGCCTGCGATTTTATGCATGATGCTGTCAAGTGAACCTGCTCTAAAGCCAAGGCTCAGCATCCGGGTCGTCATTTTGGGGAATAGAGAGGTCGCATACAGTGCATCGATAAAGGAGCTATTTTCGTCAATAAGCTGAATACATCTATTGATTTTCGATTTGATTTTATTATTTGAAACCAGGGCTTCGCTCATCCGAAGAGCCCGCTCTGTATCTAGGCCGCTTGAAAGCATCATAGACATAGAAGAAGCGAAGCGTGAAACAGCTATCTTTTCAGAGAATTTACCCCTTGATGTTATTGCAGATAAAGCAGTTCTTCCCCTTTCGGTTCTAAATAGAAAAAGAGCGGCTCCGCAGAGCAGGGCGCCGATAATAAGCAAAATCATGGAATATTTTCCTGCGGAAAGACCCAGATTCATGATGGCAGCGGCCCCGGGAGACATGGTAGTGCCAAGGCTTATGAATACCTGGGAAAACACTGGTAGAACCTTGACTGCCAGAACCATCATGACGATAAACATCATTAGAATCAGAACCATAGGGTAAACCACCGCGCTCTTAATACTTTGGCGCATATCGTCTTCCCGTTCATAAAAGGCGGCCAGGGAGCTCATGACATCATCCAGCTTGCCGGAAAGGCTTCCGATTTGAACCATGTTGATCATATAGTCCGGAAAAACGCCGGCTTTGATCAGGCCATCCTGAAGAGGCTTTTTAGCACTGACTTCCTTGCTGACCACTTTAAGCATATTTTTGATGCCTGTATCCTCCATATCGTCATAGAGCATGGAAAGACCATCATGAAGAGGGATACCTGATTTTAATATGATGCTGGTCTGAAGGCAAAAGGCTGCCAGTTCGCTTGAAGACAGCAACCGGATTTTCTTAGGATCTAGAGTTATTTCTGCCATAATAATTCCTCCCTATTTAACAATATTTGCATGGACGATCAGTCTATGGGTGGCAACTCTAACGGGGGTACAGGTGATCAGGGTCAGCGTTGTATTGTCATCGATTGGATTGATGACCCAGACATCCTCCGGCAGAACAGTCAGTACCTCATAGACCTCATAGGTAAAGGATTTTTTGCCGTATTGCACCGTAATCTTATCGCCGACAGCGACTTCGTCAAGCCTGTTAAAATAGGAGCCGAAGGTGTAGTTACGATGACCGGCAATAGCGCAGTTGCCGACTTCTCCGGGCATAGCCGTTCCGGGCATGTGGCCGGCGCCGACCTTCAGATCCTTGGACTTGACGCCCTCAACCAGAAGGAGGCTCTCATTGATTTTTGGAATTTTTACTCTGCCCAGCACCGTCGGTTCATAGGCGGGCTCGGTCACCGCCGCAGGTGTAACCACGGCCGAATCCGGCGCCGCATCGCTTGGCAGCTGCTGCCAGGCCTCTTCCAGAGCCACATAAGACTCCTGCGCCTTAGCACCGTTAATCAGATATTTATTATAAAGGACTTCCTGCTCATACTGGGTATAAAAAGTGCCTACAATGGGGATTAGGAAAATGATAATGCCCAGAGCAATAAGCAGGTTTGAGAATTTCTTCATCTTTTACACTTCTTTCGCTAATAACGCTTATAACAGCTTTAGGCGCAGGGGCAGAAGTTCTTTATTTCGTTATACATTTCAAGAGCAACCTTTTTGCAGGCTTCTTCTGAAATTGCTGATATGGCTATGCGAAGTCCTTTTCCGATGGGGACAACAAATATTCCTTTGGTTTGAAGTGCTTTACCCACTTCTTCGGCATGATCGCAGGGTACGGTGATAAAATAGCCGGAATCAAAGGGGCAGGTTCGGAGGCCAACTTCTGAGGCAACAGACATAAAGGCTTCGCCTCTTTTGGCCAGTAGTGCGCTGTAGCCTTTCCGTTCCTCGGTTACCCTATTTAAAAGGGCTTCATCCTCGTAAACTTTAACCAGGACCATCATGGCCGGCCGAGTGCCGTTGGACCAGGTGCCTCTATTGGAGAACATACAGACCATCTTAAATTCATCTGCAATGGCTTTGTTTTGAGTCAGGCAAATCATAGCGCCGCTTCTCATGCCATAAAGGGTGTAACCCTTTGACATACTGAAGCCGAAGACCACCAGTACATTCTCATCAAGACCAGAGAGCTTAGGCATAAAAGCCCTACTTCTGCTGGCATCTCCTGCGTAATCCATATAGGCGATATCTACAAAGAAAATGATCTTTTTTGTCCGATCCTGAGATTTCTTTTTTAACAAAACGACGATTGCATCCCAATCTTCGGGAGATGGGCTGAAGCCTGTTGGGTTATGGGCCGGGGCGTTGAAAAGGATAACCAAACTGTCCTGCTTTGTGAGAAGCTCGGTGATTTTTTCGTCGAAGGCTTTTATGTTAAAATTATTGTTTTCGTCAAACAGGGTGTAAGTGCTGATGGTACGGTGAATTTCTTCGGCGATGGTCTTATAGGGGCTCCAGTACCAATCTGAGGTCAGCACGGTATCACCATATTTTGAATAGTTTTGGATGGTATTTCTGATGGCGCCGGTTCCTCCGGGTGTGGCGATAGCTTCCATATATCCTTCGGGGCTGAAATCCCCAAAAGCAGCTTTTTTAACTGTCTCCAGGAAGGCAGGAACGCCTGCGATGGGTGCGTAGTCGGCATACTCTGCGGGAGTAAGTTTGCGAAGAACTTCAACCACGGATGAAAGCACGATCAGATTGCCGTCATCATCCAGCAGAGAACCTATGGTTGCGTTGATAACGTTCGCCTTACCGACTTTTGCAGCCATTTCCTGTGCCAGTTTGCTGATTCCAAATATCTTGTCGTCGCCGGAAATTACTCTGTAATTATCTTCAGCCATTATAAAACTTGACATAAAATCACCTCTTTAAAATATTTTATACTATTATATTAGCAAAAGCCAGTTCAAGCAAGATTATTTGCTCGAAAATCAATAAAAATCATTAAAAAACGCCAATGAAAAAACCAACAAATTCAGAAAATATGCTAAAATAGAAACTGTGTTCCAAGTAAATGCAGAACCTGGGTTTATTTAGTCAAAAGTATGGCAGACATGGGCAGAGAGGAAATCCAAATTTGATCATCAAACAAGTCCTGATTATTTTAAGCGCATTATTTTTGGGCTATGCAATATCTGCGGCAACCCATATTCCCGTGCCGGCCAATGTGCTGGGACTTATGCTGCTTTTTCTCGCCCTGCTTTCGGGAATTATAAAACTAAAGGACGTCCAGGAGACGGCGGAATTCATTTTGAAGTATCTCGCTCTATTCTTCGTGGTGCCCACGGTTGGCATCATGGTGTACTTCGATTTGCTGACTGCTGAAGCGGTTAAAATATTTGTGCCCCTTATGCTCAGCATCGTGCTGGGACTTTTGGTCGCAGGCCGGGTAACCCAGTTCTTTATCAGGAAGTCAGGCGGTGGCTTCGATGAGTAAAATGCTGCTGTCTAACCCCATATTTGGGCTTCTTCTCACACTGGTTTGTTACTGGATCGGTTCCCTGATCCACCGCAGGGTGGGCTGGTCCTTTCTTCAGCCTATCGTCATCGGGACGGTGATGATTATCGTCGTGCTTAAAAATATGGGCATAACCTTTGAGGAGTACTCAGCCCAAAACCAGGTGCTGAACTATATGCTCCCGCTGACGGCTATCGTTTTGGCCGTTCCTTTATTCAAGAATTTCCACATCATGAAGAAATACGCCCTGCCGCTTCTGGCCGGGATTGTATCCGGCACCGTCGTGACCATGGGAGCAGTGGTCGCCTTCAGCAAGCTACTGGGTACGGATAAAATTCTCATTGCCAGCATGCTCCCGAAAAGCGCTACAAATCCCATAGCCATTGAGGTCTCAGCCATCATCGGCGGCATACCTTCACTAACCGTGGCCTTGGTTGTTATCGCAGGCATCTCCGGCGCCACCTTCGGACCGGAGTTACTGACATTATTTGGCGTGAAGGACCCGGTAGCCCGGGGCATCGCCATCGGGAGCATGAGCCATGCAGTTGGCACCTCCAGGGCTCTTAAGGAGAGTGAAATTGCCGGCGCCATGAGCAGTCTGGCCATGGCGATCGCAGGGACCTTGACAGCCTTGCTCTCACCGGTTTTCGCCTATCTTTTCCTTTAGTTTTCGCCTATCTGTTTCTTTAATTACATTGCGCTTAAGGAATGCTGGGAATATAATTAAAACACAAAAGGAATAGAGAGTAGTAGATGGGAAATCAGTTATTTAAATATGTAGCGAATAGGAGTAAATCATGAGCCCTCATAATTGCAAACAGAATGATGATATCTGTTCTTTTAGAGTCTTCAATGCCTTGTCTTTTGCAACGGATATATTCGAGCGTATAAAACCAGGCCATGCAAAACGCGTAGCCTATACCGCCTTAAAGCTTGCAGAGAGTATGGGTATGCCCGAGGCAGATATGAATAGACTTTTCAATGCAGCAATTCTCCACGATATCGGCGTCGGTTATGCAAATAACGAAGCCTATCAGAATGATAGAATCTATCAAGTGGCTGATCATGTGAGAAAAGGGGCTGATATCGTAGAAGGCTTCTTTCATGATGCAGATATTACAAGAGGCGTACTTTATCATCATGAAAACCATGATGGTACCGGATACTTAGGAATCAAGGGATCAGAAATCCCTATCTTCGCGAAAATCATAAATCTTTCAAACTATTTGGATTCTAAATTCGAACGCAAAAAAACTTATGCGGAAGCTAAAAAAGACGGCAGGGAGGCCATTATCAAGCAGAAGGGGATTCTTTTTGATCCTGAGCTGGTTGACGCATTTCTTGGCATGTCTTCGGGAGAAAGGTTTTGGCTTGATTATCGGCACGAAAATTTCGATTCGATTCTGGAGAGAATTGTCGCCTATAATCAGACTAAAATCGATCTGGATGAATTGATGAAAATTGCCCTGATTTTTTCTAAAATGATCGACGATAAAAGCAAATTTACCGGTAAACATTCAGAAAATATCGCTTTCTATCTGCGTGAAACCGCCAGAATGAAGAACTATAGCGAAGAAATACAGAAAAGGGTTTATATAGCGGGGCTTCTTCATGATATTGGTAAGGTTTCTGTGCTTAGCAGCATTTTGGATAAGCCAGGGCCTTTGTCTTTAGAAGAGAGAAGCCATGTCAAGGCGCATCCCTATTATACCCGCTTGATCCTAGACCAGATACCCAACATTGAGGATATAACGGAATGGGCCTCTAATCACCATGAATTTCTGGATGGTTCGGGTTATCCTGAGCCTTTGAAGGAAGATCAGCTGGATTATTTTTCGAGGCTTATAACTGTTACAGATATCTACGAAGCCTTAAACGAAAATAGGCCTTATCGCAAGGCCTTAAGTTATGAAGAATCCTGGAAGATTTTAAATGAGATGAAAGAGAATCATCTGATTTGCCCTATAGCCTGTGCCGATTTAAAAGCAGTGACAGATCTGCTGCCTACGCCTAGTTTAAGGTAGCGTTGTATGCTTTGATACCTTTATTTAAAGCGGCTGAATACTTAGTTAAAGCAGCGGTGGCAATATTTGTCGAAGACAGAAAACTGTCGCGAAGACCTTTTGTTAGTTCAAGTTGGACACCTTTTTTATTCAGATTGCTGTTTGCTATGTTTTGAGGGTTTATACCCTGCAATCCTGGAAGAGCGGGTTTGACGATAAAGCCGGCTGCCGTTAAAGCCTTTTGAATCTGCTTGCCAAGAGCTGTATCCAGTCCACCCAGATAAGTGATCTTATCGGTTCCGCTGCAACCATGCAGCGATAGAGTCAACTTGGATTTTGCTACCAGATCTCTGGCTGTCTTCTCGTCAAAATTGTCTGATGTAATATGGAGTCTGGAATTGCCCGACTTTGATATTCCCAAGAACGAATAATAATTATAGGTTCCTAAATCTGAGGTGGCTTTGGCAAGCTGGGTTGTTCCGGTCTCGATGCTTCCGCCATGGATCGCTATAATAACGACTGAAGATCCATTATCCTTGCTTTCAATTTTGTAATCCACACCATAAACTTCGTTTGCGCTTAATCCGACGAAATTTGAATAAGTATCGTCTGCGGCATAGACAATGCTGCCAAAGGGCATTACAAAAATAATGGTGGCTACCGTAAGAAGCTGGATTATTTTTTTTGTCGATTTAAACATTGTTAACACCCTCATAAACTGTTGTATTTTATCTGATCAATAAATACCTATTCTTAACAAAAAACCTATCCGCCAAACCGGATAGGTACATCTATCAAATACCGGTAACTGGCTGGCATAATATCATCAGATATATTAGCCCCTCTAGCTTTGCGCCACCAACTTTCGCAGGTTTTGCTTTTTTACACTTTCATCATAGTCTTTTTTCACCATTTGTCAATCTTTATTTGGCGGACCAGGAGCCACCTCGGCGTTGATCTGCACCCCCGAGAATAGCGCCTGTGGAAGGGTCATAATAAAGGCAGTTTACGGCGCCAAAATTCAGTGGAGATGCATCCTGAACCACGCTAATGCCATTTAGCTTAAGGTCGGCCACAAGCTTATCAGATAACGTAGATTCATAAATAAGAACGCTTCCCCGAACGTAAAATCTCGGCGCATCGATGGCTGTTTGAAGTTCCTCACCGTTTTTAAAAATATTGATCAGAATCTGGGCTAAAACCGTGGGAATTCTATTGCCTCCCGGCGTACCGATGCCAAGAATCGGGAGCCCATCCAAAGCGATGATGGTGGGGCTCATGTAGCTGCGAGGCCTTTTTCCGGCTTCCCATGAATTAAGATTCCCCGGGTCCTGGCTGAAATTCTTTAAATGATTGTTAAGGAAAAAACCACCAGTATAGATACCTGAGCCAAACCATGAAGATAGAGAGTTCGTGCAGGAAACCATCATGCCATCTTTATCGATGATGACAAAATGCGTGGTATCTTCACTATCGGTGGATACGTAGGATAGATTTTTGTCCAGATCCAGGACCATCTGATTTATAAATTCGGGACTGACCAGTTTAGCATTGTCAATTGCAGAGAATTTCGGATCGGCAACGGTCTTAAGCCTCTTATAAAAGGCGGCATTTATAATGCGGTTCATGGTGTAGAGGCTTTTAGCATCTATTTCAAGGTTTTCAATTTTTAGCTTATCAGCCATCATTAGAATTTGGATCAGGGTTACACCGCCGAAAGGAGGCGGCGCTGAGATGATATCATATTTCCCATATTTGGCCGATACGGGCTTACTTTGCGTGACTGTGTAATTAGAAAGGTCGGAGAGGGTCAAGCCTTTTGCAGATGTTACAGTGTTTTGTGCGATTTTGCCTTTGTAGAATGCGGAAGATCCTTCAGTCTGGATCTGCCTCAAGGTTACTGCCAGTTCCGGTTGCTTCAGGAGCTTGCCTTCTCCGGGGAGCGCACCATGAGCATAAAAGACAGATGATTTAGAGACCAAAAGCTTTTGCTTTGAAAGCTGGATTATTTTGTCGAGGGTGGCATCTATGCGAAAACCATCCTCTGCGTATTTAATGGAAGGTTCTATTAATTTTTCCATGGAAACCGAACCGAGATCAGTATGGATCTGCTCCATCGCAAGGACAAAGCCGGGAACAGCTGCGTAACCACTGGTCATATCTCCGCTGGCTGGTGAGATGCCCTGATAATCATAAAAAACCGGTGGCTCCCCATCTTTAGGATAAATCAGCATTGCACCGCCACCACCGATGCCGGATCCATAAGGCTGAACGACGCCCAGAGCATAGGATACGGCAATGGCAGCGTCTACAGCATTGCCGCCATCTTCTAAAACCTTCATGCCGACTTCTACAACAAGAGGACTCCCAGCACTGACGCCATAATGGATTGGCTTAGCTGTATTACCCGTGTTTGGCATGTTAGGCGTGATTCCATTATCGGGAGCAGGCGGCTTGAGCATTCCTAACCAGAAAATCAGGATCAGGATAATGGTGAAAGAAAGAACTGCGAGCGCTACCAGGCTATTACGGCGGCTAATTTTTTTCATAGGAATACTCCTCCGGAAATTAAGGGGCACTAAATTTAACGCAAATAATAAAGTATTCCAACAATTGTCAGCGCCAAGGCAATCAGGACATGTCTGTCTGTTTTTTTCTTATAATGCTTAACAAAAATCAGATATTTTTCTTTAAAATTGAGAGGTTTATCCATTGGGAACTCCTGCTTAATTGAGATTTAGCGATTTAGAGGTTAGTAGAATAAATGATAGGTCATGATGCCGCCGTAAGTCAGGAAAGTTAAAAGCGTTGTGCTGGCTAGCGTAGGAACGACACCTTGCTTCTGGATCGTATTTGCGATCAATCCTGGAATGATGACACCGAGAGCGCTAAGCTCAGTCATGCCGGAAGGCAGCTGGGGGAAAAAATAATAGAGAGTGATTTTGACTATTATTGCGATCAGAATCATAGCCGCAAATTTTCTCTTACCATAAAGGATTGTTATCTTGCCGATGCCAAAGATAACAATCAAATAGGTTATAAGACTTACGAGAAAAATAACCAGAATATACAGGGGCTGATGGATAACCAAAGCAAGATAGCCGGGCACGACGATACCTGCTGGAAGGATCCCGGTAAATTCAACAAATAGAAGGCTCAGTAAAGTTCCTAATATTAATGCAATATAGATATCCGAAATAAACATGTGCCCTCCTTGAGCATGATCTAAATCCTAATTTGTCACTGAGTCCATAAGTTCAAGTGCATAGTTTGTGAGCAGGTCTATAAAGTCTTCGCCTGAGCCATGAATATTGCCAATGCAGAATATGACTCGGTTGGAAAGCTGGTCTTTGATCTCAAGGAATGCATTTTCCGTTGGCAATCCTTCAAAATTCATATAGCGTTTTGCTTTAATTCGACCTTTTCCAAATGCTTCTGTTATGGGCTTCGTAATTTGACCAAGTACGAGCAGGATGCCAATATCAATATCGGGTAAAACATCACTTGCATACTGAAGGGTCCTATCTACCCGATCCGCCCTGCAATTAAGAACGACGATTGGATCTTTGACGGGGTAACCTATGTTTGAAATATGTTTCCAGATCATCAGGGTAGAGCTGGGATCATTGGCTGCAAAGGCATTCACGAAATAAGCGGGGCGATCAGCACCAATAGATAAAATCTGAAGGGCGCCAGGATCCGGCCTAGCCTTTAAGATACCAGAAAGCGCAGTGGCTTCATCTATCTGAAGTGCTTCCGCGACAGCCAGAGCAAGGGCTACATTTTCTGGGAAAATGATATAACTGAACTTGGTCAGGTAATTATCTGAAGGCACCTTTGACTCATACGCGATAATTGTTTTTGTGCCACGTTCGAGGGCTTTTTTTGTAAAATAGTCGTTATAATCACCATCGGATATGATCAGGTGCCCATTATAAGGAATTGTTGCCAGAAAAGATTCGGCTATGTTGTCTAATGTGGGTCCGCAAAGATCCATATGGTCCTCGCGAACATTGACTATAACGCCGATGGTTGCTTTGGCGAGCTGATTTTGGAAGGTTATCTGATAATCCGGTGTTACGGCCATGCATTCAGTGACAAAGGCTTCTGCTTTTAAGGCTACCGCTTCAGATACCACTCCGCGCTGTTCTATTATATTCGGACCTAAGGGGCCACGAATGAGAGGCCGCTCTTCTTCTTTGAACCAATAAATGACGCGGGCACTTGTCCCGGTGGTTTTGCCTATGACTTTATATCCAGCCTCGGCGAGCACGCTCGTAATGAGCCTGGTTACAGTTGACTTGCCCCGAGTTCCATTGATATTGATTCGGATCGGCAATTTTCTGAGATTGCTGTCATGGATTATTTTTTCTATAACTCCGAGAATCAACACGACACCAATGGCTATTACTATATATTCCAAAGAAGGCCTCCTCTTTAGGGTGAGTGAACATGTTGCAATGTGATTATTATAGTCGCAAATCAAGCTTCGGGCAAGAAATAAATAAGATATTGAAAACCCCATACATTTAATGTATACTACATCAGATAGGCTTTTAAATTAGAGAAGAGGAGTGATCAGATTGGGATTTTCTGCTGAAGTTGGAATCGACCTTGGTACAGCTAACGTACTTGTATATATTAAAGGTAAGGGAATCGTCCTGAATGAGCCGTCCGTTGTGGCGATTAATAAGGACACCAACGAAATTTTGTCCGTTGGAGAAGAAGCAAGACAGATGCTGGGCAGGACCCCGAGCAATATCGTAGCCATCAGGCCCCTTAGGGATGGCGTCATTTCAGATTATGACGTGACAGAGAAGATGCTTAAGTATTTTATTAATAAAGTGCATCGAGACGGTTTTGTGCTTTTTCCTCGTCCGCGTGTGATTGTGGGAATTCCTTCGGCGGTGACGGAAGTAGAAAAAAGAGCGGTGATTGACGCGACACTAAATGCCGGAGCGCGCGAAGCTTATCTGATTGAGGAACCGATGGCAGCGGCGATTGGCGCGCGCTT
>JBBRXH010000026.1:0-13260 GCA_038248565.1 Peptostreptococcales bacterium
AGCATAGCGGAGATTATGATATAGGATGCCGCCGCCAAATAAAAGCCGTCATCCAGTAGCCCAGCCGCTTCTCCACATAAGGTCGAGAAGGTGGTAAAGGCGCCCAGAAGGCCTGTTACGATGCCAAGTCTGACCTCTGCCTTCACTTCCCATAACTCCATAGCTATGGTTAAGAATAGGGCGAGAAAAAAGCAGCCGCTGACATTGATGATCAGCGTATTAAGGGGAAAGACCCCTGTCGATGGCTGAAACTTTATGCCCTCCGCCAGATAGCGTAAGATTGCGCCTGCAAACCCCCCTGCTCCAATAAAAATATATCTCTTCATCCCAAATCTCCTGTCCATTTATATCATTTATTAATTATAAGACATTTTTAACAAAAAAGGTTACAATATAGCGAAGGGAGTTGATGAAAATGGCACATAAATTTGATCCTCAAAACATGAAGAGACTGGATACAGATAAAAGAAGAGCTCTGATGCCTCCTGGTGAAACCTTAATCAGCCTTGGTCTTAAGCCAACGGACATTATGGCCGATATCGGCTGTGGCGCAGGCTATTTCAGCATCCCGGCGGCGCTCCATCTGAGTTCTGATGCTGCCGAAGCAGGCGAGGATCTTGTTACAGCAAGCGGTCTCGTCTACGCTCTGGATATCTCTGAAGATATGCTGGATGAAGTCACTGAAAAAGCTTTGGATTTGGATTTGCCCAACATTATTTGCATAAAGACTGAGGAGTATAACCTGAAGATTCAAGACGAAATCATAGATTTCGCCTTAATTTGCAACGTTCTGCACGAAATAGAGGATAAACCCTCTTTCCTATCAGAAATCCATAGGATTTTAGTCCCCGGTGGTATTCTGGCCATCATTGAATGGCAAAAGATTTCCGAGGAGTATGGCCCCAAGGCAGAGGAACGAATCAGCCAGCCTGAGCTTCTCCAATTCCTAGAACAATCAGGTTTTGCCCCCATAAACAGCTTTGACTTTGAAGAAAGCTTTTATGCAATGTCAGTCAGGAGAGTATGAGATGTCAGAAGCTCCAAATTTGATGATCTGCCCTGTTTGTCAGGAAACTTTGTATCTCTCTGATGAGGCAACGTCTTACTGCTGTCAGAATAATCATTTTTTTGATATTGCCAGGCAAGGTTATATCAATCTTCTCACAAGCAACCAGAAAAAAAGCCTGCTTCCCGGAGATTCCAAGGATATGGTTTTCGCACGAAGGGAATTTCTTAACAAAGGTCATTATGAAAACGTATCAGACAAGCTCAATGCAATAATCATCCGGGAGCTTTTACAGAACGCGGCAGCGAGCGTATCTTTTAACGGTAAAGCCTTCAGCCTCCTGGATCTTGGCTGTGGTGAAGGCTACTATACAAATCGGCTCCTCCAGGCCATAGATATGCTGCCTGATGCTTCGTCCCTTTATGTCAATTATTGCGGTATAGATATATCCAAGGAAGCAATCAGGTATTCCAGTTCAGCCAATAAAAGAGTTTCCTGGATCGTCGGAACCAATTTTCACCTGCCATTTCAAAAGGATTCCTTTAATTGTATTTTTTCGGTATTCAGCCCGGTCATGGCCTCCGAATGCAACCGCATCCTTAAGCAAAAGGGCATTTTTATAAGGATATTACCCGGCACCCATCACTTAATTGAAATCAGAGATATCATCTATGCCGAAACCATTCTTAGCCCGGATACTGATGAACCTGAGCCGTTTGAGGGCCTCGAGCATGTTGGAACGGAAAAAATCAGCTATCAGATCGATTTGAATCAGGAAGAGCTGATCGGGTTGGTACAGATGACTCCCCATTATTGGAAAACCAGTCAGGAAGACAAAAATGCACTGAAAGCATTCAGTGCACTCCGCGTCACGGTATCTATGATGATTTATATTTATCAGAAGCCTTGAAATCCAGAATTTTATTCTCTGACCAGGGTTATATTGGACATTCCTGTTGAGATGGAGATTTTGATTTTATTGGCAGCAGTAGAATAGCCATCGCTGACATATTTCCCCTCTCCTATCGGAGAGAGATTTACTGAGTCAAAATTGTTGCTGGAAAGGCCGCTGTCGGTTTCCACGTCTATTCCTGTTTCTTTAGGCACTATGATCCTGATGTCCGATGCGCCACCATCTATGGATACAGTGGTCATTGCTGCTTTATTGCCTAAAGTCAGTTCTGCAGAACCTGCGCCCATATCTATGCTGACATCGCTGACAGAAAGTGAGCTCATGTCAAGCTTTGAGTCTGATGCGCCGGTGCTGACCGCAATCGACCAGACCAGCTTATCTCCGAGACTGATATAATTGGTCCGATCAAAATTCTTTCCGCCGAGAACAATGTCTTCTTCGCTCACATTGAGTGTTAAAGTGTCCTGATCCAAAGACCATCCACTTTTAAATCCCTTGATAGTACTTTCAAGGATTGCGGCCTTTTTGTCAGTACCGGATAGAATTGTCTTGCAGGCCCCGAGGCTTATGTCTGCTTGGCCTTTTTTCATTTCCGGCGTATAATCGACGCTGGCATTGTAGGTGTAGTTCTCATCACTAGTCTGAGTGTTGCCTATACTTGGGCCGTTAAAGACTATCCATGGAGCAGAAGCCTGAAAGTAGTAGGAAGGTCCGACAACAGCCAGCACAAGAATCGCGATAAAGAATACTCCCCAGGTGATGCCGCTGACGATCTTATTTCTGAATATGACCGTGATCCCCATGGCTACAAGAATCAATGGCCAAAATCTGAACATGGCGCTTACGCCGTTAGAAATAATCGATCCTAAAGAGACATGGTAAAGCGCAAAGAATTCATCGAGTACGCCAAATTCATTGATGAGAAATATGGCACCAAATAGGATCAGCAGGATGCCAAGTCCCCTTCCTGTTCTTTTCATGACTACTCACCGCTCTTTCTTGTGAGAAAATAAAATCCCAAAGCAATCAGTACAACTGCAAGCATAAGGCTTCCGCTGACCCAAGGCAGAAACTCTCTTAGGAAGAAGAATCCCCCAAGGGCGATGAGTATCAGTCCCCCAAGTACACGGTTTTCCTTCTCTGTTCTTCTGGGTCTAAATACCTTTGAATAAGGCTGGCCATCTGCACCGGATTCTGGGCCTTTTCCTTCAGCTCCAGGAGTTTGGGCCCCTGATTCTGAGGTGTTTGAACCGGATGGCCTATAAGTGGATTCATAGGTACTGCCGCTGTAGACGCTTTCCTTGGTGGGCATGACGATGGCAGCGACGATATAAGCCAGTACCCCGGCTCCGCCTACAAAGGCTGAAATAACCCATAAAATCCTGACCAGTACCGGATCGATTTCAAAATATTCTCCGATTCCGCCGCAAACACCGGATATAACCTTGTCTGTTGATGATTTATATAATCTTTTTTCCATGACTATTCTCCTTCTTTTGCCGGTTCAGCGGCCTCTGGTTTAACCTCGACTTTTTCCGGCATCAGTATTGCGGCTATAATATAAATCAGTATCCCGGTTCCGAAAGCCAGTATTGAAATTGCCCAGATGACTCTAATCAGCACCGGGTCCACGTTGAAATACTCGCCGAGACCTCCGCACACGCCCAATAAAACTCTATCTTTTGATGATCTGTATAATCTTTTCGGCATCGTCTTGCCCTCCTTTTACCTCATGGGTTAACTCTTGAATTTATAAGCAATCCCCTTTTGTGCTATGCCTCTATTTTAAGGCAATAAAATACCGGCCGCATCGTGCAACCGGTTAGTTTTTATACTGGTCAAGTGGCTAGTATCAGAGAAGTTTCTTTTGCAAGGCCACGGATACTGCTTCGGTCCTTGATGAAACGCCAAGCTTGGCAAGAATGCTGCTGACATGAAATTTCACCGTTGACCTGCTTAAAAATAGCTTTTGTGCGATTTCAGGATTGGAAAGGCCCTCAATCATCATGGTCAGAACGTCCTTTTCTCTGATGGTAAGCTCTTCTATAGGGCTATTATGGGATCCTGCTGCATTCATCAGAACCTGGGTCGCTTCAGGGGACAGGGTTGGTCTACCTGCCTTAGCCGCCTTAATAGCCAGGACCATCTCTTCAACAGATGCATTTTTTAAAAGATATCCTATGGCGCCTGCTTTTAAGGCCGCCTGTATCTGCTTATCCTCTTTAAAACTGGTCAGAATGATAATCTGACATTCCGGATAGTCATCCTTTATGCACTTTGTGGCCATAGCACCATCCATCTCGGGCATCATCATATCCATAAGAATCACGTCCGGTCTAAGGCTCAAAGCCTTTTCGCAGGCTTCCTTGCCGTTTGAAGCCTCTCCCACAAGGAGGAATTCATCATAAACCGATAGGAATGCGGAAAGTCCGCTGCGCACGACACTGTGATCATCCGCAATGAATACTTTGATTTTCTCTGTCATTTTTTCAACTCCTTATCACGCCAGCTCACGCTTATTTTTGTTCCTTGGCCGGCTTTGCTCATGACCCCGAGGTCAGCTCCAATAGCCTGTGCTCTTTCCTGCATAATATCTAGACCCAGGTGGTCACCCGCTACAGCATCCTTGTCAAACCCCTTGCCATTATCCTCAATAGCCATTAAAATCTCTACACATCCGTTCTCCTCAGCAGCTTTTATAGCGCCGTTCTTCAAGGTAATGAAAGCTTCCGTTGCGCCTGAATGCTTGGCAATATTGTTGACCGCCTCCTGGGCGATGCGGTAAAATCCAATTTTAACATCCACCGGCAGCTCGCAGGTGAGCTTGTTTTCAAACCTTACCGGAATTCTCGCTCTTCCGGTAGCAGCTTCAGAGAGATGCTTCAAAAGGTCATCAAGATTGGTTTCGACCAGCGTCGCCGGTCTCAGTTCTAGGAGAAGTGCGCGCATTTCTGCCAGCGCACCCTTAGAAAGCTCCTTGATTTCGATAAGTCTTCTTCTTCCTTCATCCTGATTCTTTTCCCAGATAACAGGCAGCGCCTCCGCGATAAGAGATGCTGAAAATAATGTCTGGGTGACCGCATCGTGAAGGTCCCGGGCCAGTCTGCCTCGCTCTTCAGCAATAGCGACCTCCTGGGTCTCTTTCTTAAGTCTGGCATTCTCGATAGCCAGGGCTGCCTGATCGGCAAAAGCTGTCGCCAGTTTGATTTTTTCTTCTGTGAAAATGCAGCGTTCATCCTTGGCGCACTCATCATCCATAAAGAAAAAGCAGATGCCGCCAAAGGCCTCATTTTTTGATATCAGGGGTGCTATCAGCATGCTGTTTATGGTTTTGCCAGATAATATGCCCTGGTTTGAACCCGCGTCTTCCGCTCTATACCGATCTATGATTCCCTTGAGGTCTGTCTCGTTATACTCCTCCGGAAGGCCGCTGGTCGTTTCTACCGTTAAGGTACTGCTCATGGGATCCAACTTGTAAAGGGCGCAGGCATCGGTATCCACGATGCGTACAGCCTCCTTCACAATGAATTCCAATACATCTTCGATTTTACGCTCCGAGTTGAGTACGGCCAAAATATCCCTAAGTCCTTCTGCAACCTGTCTTCTTTGTTCCAGGTCCCTTACAGAAACGCTGAGTTCATATTCCTTTTGGGCATTTTGCCTAAAAAGCCTTCTGGATAATACTGAAATAATAACCGCACCAAATACTGCAAAGGTAAAATTCATGCCTCTGATCAGCAGCTCCTGATCATTGTCCGGTCTAAAGTCCGGCTGGTAGAAATAGGCAGCGGCGCCACCCATAAAGGCAAAGACGCTAAAAAAAAGGACAGATTTTACATCAAAGAAAAGGGTACTCAGGAATATAAAGTAAAATACGGCGACCCACATTTCATGGTAGGGAATGAGCACAATTAACGATACGTAATTAATCGCCGCGCAAAGCAGCAGTGCATATTTAAAAACATCCACATAGCGTTCCGGTTCGGGTTTTTTACCAAGCCACCATAGGACAAAGGCTGTAATACCAATATCCGCTAAGGTTATTGCGGCAAATTTTAAGATCTGCTCATAAGGAATGTTTAAAAACCCCAGCCTGTTAGACACCAAAAATAAGCCGATTGCCCAAATGCCCGTGGCCACACAGGAGATGAAAATCAGCTGATTGATCGTGGTTTGGTATTGGGAGAGATTGCGCCTGAATATCGCATCAATTTTTGCCTTATTATCCATGTAATCGCCCTCGCAGTGAAAAAGTGATAAAAAATATTAAAGCTGCTACGAGTACAATGGTGGCTCCGGTGGCCGTGTTAAAATAATAGGACAGGATGAGCCCAGCTATGCCAGAAACTACGGCTATGACAACGGCTGCCAAATGGTACTGTCGCACATTCACAGTAATATTTCGCGCTGCAGCTGCCGGAAGCACCAGCAGAGAGTTGATGATCAGAAGACCCACCCATTGAATGGTGACAGTGACGACGATGGCTATTGCAGCGGTAAAAAGCAGCTCTGACGTCAGGGTGTTGATACCCCTGCTGGCAGCCAGGGACTGGTTGGTGCTGATGACCAGTATTCTGTTAAAAATCAATACCCAAAGCACAATGACGGCTATAAAAACACAAAGCAGCATAAAAATTTCTGAAGGCGTTATACTGAGCAGGTCTCCAATGAGATAGGCTGAAAATTTATTGAAGCTGCCGCCATAAGACAGGATAACAAGACCTAAGGCGATGGCTGTTGATGAGAAAACCCCTATGATTGTATCTGTGGAGGCTCTGCTTTTATTTTTTATAAGGGTGATTGCCGCGGCAAAGATGATGGAAAACCCAGTAGCAGCCCAGACTGGCTGAATACTGCCAAGCAGCGTGCCGATGGCAATACCTGTAAATGCGCCATGGCCGATGGAATCCGAAAAGAAAGCCATACGGCTGTTTACCACCATTGTCCCTAATATGCCGAAGATGGGCGTAACCAGAAGAACTGCCAGCAAGGCATTCTTCATAAACAGATGAGAAGTCCATTGAAATGGAAGAGCGAAGTCGATAAAGGCGTACCAGAGATCCATCATATCGGTTCCTCCATTTTAAGGGACATGCGGTCGGCCAGATTCATGTAGCAGGCCATACCGAATATCCTTATGGTCTGAGGGTCGTTGAAGACTTCCTGCGGCGTACCGCTGCTCAGCACCGTATGGTTAAGAAGGACTACTCTGTCCGCATATTTAGATATGAGGTCCAAATCATGCGAAACCAGTATGATGGATAAATCGAACTTTTCTCTGAGTTCGGAAACCGTGTTGTAAAAAAGTTCCAGACCATTCTGGTCGATGCCGGAAGCCGGTTCGTCCAAAAGCAGAATATCCGGAATGGGATCAAGGGCCAGCGCCAGCAGAACCCTTTGAAGTTCTCCTCCGGATAGAGCCCCCAGCATTCTGTCTATTAAATGCTCCGCTTTAACTTTAGCTAAGCTTTCCAGCACCTCGCTGCGAATTTTTTTGGATATGTAAAGCCAAGCCGGCCGTTTGGTTTTGCAGGCAGAGAAAACATCCAAAACGCTGGTGGGCGAACTCTGGTCAAAACTCAGCTGCTGCGGCACGTAGCCAATCACCGGATGGTTTCTATGCTGACCTTCGGCATCTAAAAAGGACAGTGTCCCGCTATGCCTGATTTCACCTAAAATGGCTTTAAGCAGTGTGCTTTTGCCTGCACCGTTGGGTCCTATAATTGCAGTCAGTTCACCGCAGTGTATATGCAGGTTGACACCCTCAAGAATGTTGCTGTCTCCAAGGATCACGCCAAAATTTTCTATTTTTGTGCAGCAGAATCCGCAGCGGTTTTCAGTAAGAACTGCACCTGGATGCTTTGAAATTCCAGTCATTTTAACGCCTCCATCAGAGATATGAGATTCTGCTCCATGACTTGGATATAGTCATCGTAGCCATCTGGCCTAGCTTCGCCGGTTACAGCCGGATCCAGATCATACAGCTTTGCGCCCGTCTCGACGGCTATGGTTTCCGCAGCCTTTGCAGGGTATTGGGGTTCCACAAATAAAGCCTTGATTCCTGACTTCTGGATGATATCAATGGTATCATTCAGCTCTTTAGGCGATGGGGCAGTACCGGGCTCCCGTTCAATGACAGCGACGATTTGAAGTCCAAACTCCTGGGCAAAGTAAGGAAATGCCTCATGAAAAGTTATAATATCCCGGTTCTTAATCCCGTCAAGGCCGCTATGCATTTTAGCCTTTAAAGATTCAAGTTTTAAGATATAGGCATCTGAATTTTTTTCATAGCCTGCGGCATGTTCAGGGTCGATGGCGGAAAGCTGCTTCGTGATTGTTTTTACCTGGGTTATAGCATTTGAAATACTGACCCAGACGTGTGGATTATCAAGTCCACTGGCATCTTTAAGCAGCTGTATTCCCTGGCTGGCTTCAATTATTTTAAGATTTTTTTGCTGGCTGATGACATCAGCCATAAAGGATTCCATCCCTGCCCCGTTGATGATGAAAGCATCCGCCAGTTCCAGAATCTTAAGATCCTCCGGTGTGAGCTGATAGTCGTGTAGGCATCCTGTCTGAGCTTTGGTCATATTCAGCACTTCAACGCCGGAAATATCTCTGGCTATATTGATTGCGGCGACATACATCGGATAAAATGAGGTTACGATGATGAATTTGTTGTTCCCTGCACCATCATCCGGATTATCCCGACCAACGCAGCCACTAAGACTCATTGTGCTTATCAGCAAAAAACTGATCAGGATGCCCCAATTCAAGGGAACCAGCCGCCTCTTAGCTCTTTTCCCATAATCCTTTTGCATTTTTTCTTTACACTCTCCCAAAGCAGCCTCCATAGTCTCTTACTCTTTTATCGTGACATCCTTGCTGCCGATAAAAGGGTTCTTCCTGACTTCCAGGGAGAACAGATAGGGGTAGTCGTTATTCAAATAAGCGATATAGTCCAGCCATTCCAGGATCAGGAGTTTGTAGGCACGCAAAATATCCCCTGATATGTGAGCCCTGTCTGCCTTCGGCAGTCCGTCGAGATTTTCTCTGCATTGCAGCTCGTCAGTGATGTGAAAAATTGCCCAAAGCATATCCGTAAAGGAATCATGCTCCATGAGATTATTATTTTCCAGCATAGTCAGTAAAAATATTTTTTTATCAAGCAGAAATCCCTTAAGTCTTTTTAGATCAGCCGAGTCGGCGTCAATAGCCCAGTTGTAATCTTTAACCCGCCTCTTCATGGGCGCTATAGGGCCGCTAAGGTCCTTCAACGTTACCGATTGGCGGAAACGGTCAAAATTCGCATCAAAGGCTGACATTTCTTCTATCAGTTTGGAGCCGGCTTCGATATAAAAGGTAGTAATGATGACATTAATTTTCTTTATTTTCTGCTGCTTCTCCCTGCTGTTCAGCAATTTATTAAATACCAGGGTCACGACGACGACCTGGATCGGAATAAATGCCAGATCTTGGAGAAGATAAAAGAATGTATCTTGAGTGCGTTCAAAAATAATAATCTGAATGAAATAGATACCGATGGATGACCCGGCTATAATAAGCGCCAGGATGATATTGTTTTTTAAATTTTTCATAGCTCTGTTCTGGCCTCCTTTAAAATACCCTTTCGCCTTATGGCGGCTTCGTAAAGAATCATTGTAGCTGCAATCCCAACGTTTAGGGAATCGCAGTCTCCGTACATTGGAATCTTAAGGCTATCAGCCTCGATTTGATACCAGGGCTTTGAGATCCCATAGCGTTCGCTGCCCATGACGATGGCAACCCTGCCCTGATAGTTTTCCTCGAAATAGTATTTTTTAGCAGCTGTATCCGTCAAAATAATCCTGTAATCGTTCTTCATCAGCCAGGCAATGACGTTTTCATCCTCATCTTCGATAACCGGCACTTTAAAGCAGGACCCCTGGCTGCTGCGGATCAGCTTTGGATGGGAAAGCCTAGTCTTTCTGTTGCAGAGGATTACGGCATCCGTGTCAGTACCGTCACAGGATCTGATGATTGTGCCGATGTTACCAGGAATTTCAAGACCGTCCAGCACAATCAGCATTTGATGCTGATTGGGGTCGAGGAAATCCAGCCGCTTTTGGGGAAATCTGGCCAAAACCAGAATGCCGGCAGAAGTCCCTATTTCCGCCATTTTGCTGAAGGTCGAGTCGGAAACGATGTGAACCTCCTCCGCTGCATCCACAAGCGCCAAAACAATCCGATAGGCCTCCAGGCTCGTAATACCTGAGGCATTGAGAAAAACCGACTTTATCCCGACGTCATATTTCAGGAGCAGACCAGCTTCCCAAATACCCTCCACAGATACCAGTTTCTCAGGATTAGCCCGGGTATTATTCTGGATAGACGATACCAGTCTGACCGCTGCTGCGCTTCTGCCCGAGAATCTGCACTTGTCGTAGCATTTATCTCTCAAATGCTTTTCTTTTTCTTCCGTGGATAGTTCAATGAACATAGATTTTCTCCGTTCCACTAAAATTTATTCGCACCGTATTTTAGTAATTTATTTCAAAATCTAAAAACGTCGGTTAAACTTAATTTTCAATAATAAGTATATCATATATTAGCGTTTTTGCGACGCGAATTTCTATCCGGTCTTCACCATAAATAATTCAGCCACCTATCTGCGATAAGTGGCTGACCTTTAATCTATTTTTTATACGTGTCTATTTTCCCTTTTTTACAGGCTCCTTCACTGATGATGCAATGACTGGTGAAGGTTTTTTGTCGGCTTTAGGTTTCCTTTTTTCCTTGTTCTTCGGGCTCTTGTCTCCCATTTCAGATACCTCCATTCTTAGTTGCATTTATAATAAACCGCTGCCTATCATTTTTAGCTTTAATTGTAAGCATAGCCAGCGGAGTATATATGAGCGATCTGATTAACCTGGTCCCAGTTCACGGTAGCACCCAGATATTCGGAGACGAATCTCAGCGGCACCATGGTTCTATCCTGCCTGATTATGGCCGTTGTATCCATATATCCGGTAGTGCCATTGGCAAGGACAGTATTGCTGTCAATAGTCATGACCAGAGTAGTTTTGCCATTTTTTATGGTCACAGACCTATTCTCATTGTTCCAGTCTACCGTTGCGCCAAGTTTTTCCGATATAAATCTGATCGGTACCATAGTTCTGTTATCCTGATTGATGTAGGGTAAAACGTCAAATTCAATCAGCTTATCGTCAACCTTGACAGTAACTTTGAGGGGGATCACAAATTCCTTATTAACATTGGGAAATAGCTTTGCATCCCAGGTATAGTCATGCTCCTGCATATACCGATCTGTTTTTAGAAAAAACATATTATTATTAACGTCATCATTGGTCGCATCTACATGGTACCATAGGCCGTCGATTTGGACAAGATTCCAGGCATGAGATCCCTCAGGAATGGCTCCGTCAATAATGATGGTATTAACACCTGCTTTTTCCAGCATCTTATCCATCAGTAGGGAATATCCCTGACATACCGCCTCTCATTGAGCTAAGGCTGCGTAAGCAGAATATTTTTTAAGGGTCTTATCATAGGAGACATTATCGCAAATATAGTTATGGATAGCAAGAAGCTTCTTATAATCATCCATCTGAGGTTTGATGATGCTTGAAAGGATGCTTGCAACAGTACTGTCAACATAAGCTTCCTGTGCCTTTGTCGTCAGATAGGATACTTCGAACTTAAAATCGATGCGGGGTCCCACCTGACTATAGCTGTAATAAAACCGCTGCCTGTTCCACTCAAGATAATCATCATTACCGGCGTAAACCGTCTTGAAAAAATCCTGGGTATTTTCTGTGATGCTGGCGCCCTTGGTGCCAAGATAAGTAATGGAAAAATTATTGTTTCTACTGACCATTTCGCTATAAACAGCTTTTTTTAAGTCTTCCGGGGTTTTAACGACGATGGACTCCGCAAAAGCCATGCCAGCCGAACCCGTTATGATTAAAGCGGTCGTAATAATGCTGATTAAGATATTGGATAGCTTTCTATTTTTCATGGTGTCTTCCTTTTTAGTTTCCAGTGATTGGCGTTATAGATCAATCTATTCTGATTTTAAATCTTCCAGTGCTGGTTTCTTAAAATTCATTATAACTCAAATAGTCTTTTTTGTCATGTCAATTTCGGCAATGGAACTTTTCACCCCATTCTTCCGTCATAAATAGATATGAAAGAAGGAGGTAGTACGCGTTATGAAAAAAATAGTCACCCTGATTATAGTCTTAACCATGGTTTTATCCTTATCGGTGCTTTCAGGTTGTGCAAAAGAACAAACCCCAGTGGATGGCCAGCCATCAGCAAAGATTGCATCGAGTGCAACTGACGCTGAGGGTATCTACAACGGCCAAATCGACGGCAATTCCATCGAGATCGCTATGAGTCCTGAAGATACAGCAGCTTTTAGAACCGCTGATGTTCAGGAGCAGATCGCCGGGCTTTCAACAGGTGATAAAGTTAGATTCAGCTATGAAGCCAATGCCGAAGGCCAATTGGTTCTCAGCAAAATCGAAAAAATTCAGTAAGTGCTTCCGCATCATTTCAGAATCCCTTTAATTGCTATTTAACCGGGATCTGATAACCCTCCGCACTGATGCTGAAAGAATCTGACTGTGCAGTGATAAATCCGGTCAAATAGGCTACTTTACCTTTAATGCCAAGATAGGTATCTCCGCTGAGCACATCGTAAAACTTGAGAGACTGCCCTGGCGCAAGAGTCTCGCTGGACAGTGCCTGGATAAACATTTTGTCCGCCGACCATCTGTACAGATCAGCTTTATTGACATCATACAATGCAAAGTCAAATCTTTGCCCTGAGGCATAGTTGAAAATCACAGGTAGTAAAGAGTTATTCGTTATGGTTAGCGTCATCGTTAGGTCTGATGCTGATTGAACAGCCGATACTGCAATGTCAACCCCTGCGGTAAGGTCTTTGATTGCCTTCACAAGACGTTCCATCATCACAGCCGCTTCAGCTCTCGTGGTCCCGGTTTTAGGATCAAAAATAGTATTGCCCCTACCGTTGACCAGGCTTAAGAGCAACGCTCTATAAACATCGCTTTTATAGGCTTGTGTTATTTTCCCGTCATCTTTGAATTGTATCGGCATCTTATTATTTACAGGAAGGTTGCCCCCCAGCTGGTTTTTTAGAGCGTTCATGATGATATGGGTCATCTCATCCCTGGGCAGGGTTTCATTTGGTCTAAAGGTTCCCCTATAATCAATAATGCCCATGGTTGCAAGATCATAGAGGGCGTAGGCGTAGCTGTCTCCATTTTGTACATCCGAATAATAGTCCTTAATGTTGATGGCAGCAAAATACTGA
>JBBRXH010000027.1:0-12797 GCA_038248565.1 Peptostreptococcales bacterium
GAAATACAATGCCCACCTTTGCTTTTCCGCTATCGATGGCTTTATTGATGTCATTGAAGCTGTTCGCGGTATATTTGACTTTAAAATAGCCTGAAGCCGTAAAGGAATCCAGCATCTCTCTGCTTTCCGTCGTTAGAGACTGGTCAAAAACGATGGACGAGATATTTTTGACTTCGGTCTGTATGGCATAACCAAAAATGATCAGCTGTACCACAGGAATCATGAAAGCGATGGCTAAAGTAAGCCGATCTCTTTTCATTTGAAGAAATTCTTTTTTGATAATTGAAATTATCCTGTTCATTGAGCTTCACCTAACTGATTCTTAGCTAAATATACAAAAACATCATCCAATGAAACCTCATTTGGCAAGGATTTTATGCCATTTTCATCCTTAAGCGGGAGCTTTTTTAGTGCAAAGGGTGTATCTTCCGCAATGAGTCTGCCATCCAGCATAAACATAAGCACATCACAGCGCTCGGCTTCATCCATAAAGTGGGTAGTGAGTATCACTGTAACGCCTCCAGCAGCCAGCTGATCGATGACTGCGAAAAAATCCTTCCTGGTTATAGGGCTTACGCCGCTGGTTGGTTCATCGAGAAACAGCAGCTCCGGCTTTGACAATATGGCTGAACCTAAGGCAAGCCTTTGTTTAAGCCCAGGGCTTAAGGTCACCGCAAGGGCATTCTCCCTGCCCTCCAAGTTGGCCATTTTTATAACTTCTGATACTCTGTTATCCCGAGCCTCTCCTTTGGGGATTCCATAGATCCCGGCAAAAAATTCCAAATTCTCACGAGCGGTTAAGTCATCATATAGACTATACTTTTGGGACATATACCCTATTCTCTGTTTTATTTCTTCACTTTTATCTGATAGATCGTAACCGAGTACTTTTGCTTCTCCCCCGCTGGGGGTCAGTAGGCCGCAAAGCATTTTGATCAGGGTAGTTTTACCGGCGCCATTTGGGCCAAGAAAACCATAAATTTTGCCTTTCGGCACCTTGATATCCACTGCATCAACAGCTGTAAATTGGCCGAATTTCCTGCTGAGCTGAGTTGTGGTGATGGCATAATCACTTGGGGCCATATTCCTGCTAAGCTCTTTAGTCTTATTCTCAGTTGCCTTATAGAACATATCCGGATAGTCATTTTTAAAAGTTCCTGGCGTCCCCAGGAAATGAAGTATGCCGTTATCCAAATAACCAAGCCTGCTGCAGAGTTCTGCTTCATTCATATAAGGGGTAGAGACGAGAATCGTCATACCACCCTGATTGAGTTCCCGAAGCAGTTTCCAGATTTCATGCCTTGAGATCGGATCGATACCGTAAGTCGGTTCATCCAAAACAAGCAGCTCCGGCTGGGTAATTAAGGCGGATGTAATAGCAAGTTTTTGCCTCATACCACCCGATAGCTGATCGGCAATGCGTTCTTTAAAAGCCAGCATCCCCGTCATAGTAAGAATTCTGTCTGCTCTCTCGTCAATTAGTATCTTGTCCATGCCAAAAAGACTACCAAAAAGATGAATGTTCTCCATAACCGAAAGATCACCATATAGGCTGAACTTCTGGGGCATATAGCCAAGCTGCCCTGACTCCGAAAGGCCTTTTGCCAGAGTGGCCTGACCACTGTCAGGTTTTATAAGCCGGCAGATCGTCCTCAAAAGCGTGGTTTTACCGGCCCCATCCGGGCCGACAATGCCAAATATATCGCCCTTATTTACTTTAAACGTTATAGCATCAAGGGCCTTTACATCTTTAAAACTTTTTGAGATATGATCAACATCGATCATTGCTTCATCCTCATTTAGAACACTACATCCGCAGGCATCCCCGGTTTTAAAACCCCGCCATTGCTGCCGGTCTCGATTTTAACCGCAAAGACCACATTAGCACGTTCATTAACGGTTAAAACTGTCTTGGGGGTATACTCTCCCTTATCTGAAATATAGGATATCCTGCCTTCAAATTGTTCCTGATAGCCACTGACAGTAAATTGAACCGTCTGGCCCAGCTTTATTTTAGGCAGTTCCGTCGTTGTGACATAAACTTTGATCCAAAGATTTTCAAGGTCTGTTATGGTTGCCACTGCAAGGCCTTGGCCAACAAACTCCCCCGGCTCGAAATTTTTCGTCGTCAGCACCCCGTCTATGGCCGCAGTTAAGGTTAAATCCCTCACTTGAGATTTTGCGCTGTCCAGGGAGGCCTGTGCTTTATCCACATCCGCCTGTGCCGAGCCGACTTGAGCACTGACGCCACCGCTGGATTTCAGCGTATTCAACTGGGCCTGGGCACTCAGCAGATTATCCTGACTGACCTTGTATGCTGTCTGATAGCGTTCAAGCTCGGAAAGCGATGCCGCTCCCTGATTAAATAAAGCTTTCATCCGGTTATAGTCTGATTCCGCCTTTTTGAAGGTTTCATTGGCGGCGCCTGCCATGGCCCCGGCAGATTCCATCTGCTGAAGCTTTGTGCTGGAAGATACCTGGGCGAAACCATATTTTGCTTTAGCAAGTGCCGCCTCGTTCATGATCAAGAGGGCAGAAATATCCTCTCTTTTGATCTCGGCGATGACATCCGTTTTGTTGATCTTATCACCCTCATTATAATTGATCGTCTCAAGAATCCCTGGTAAGCTGGCGGTAACCTTGACTGTCGTTCCTTCAATGGTTCCCGTCGCTGTGATTTTGCTGCTCGGGAAAAGGTTCTGACCAAAGGCGAACCAGAGTACTGCCGTTATGGCCAGCACAAATACAAGTCCTCCCAGCTTCTTTCTATTCGCTTTCACTTTACTAAAATTAGGCTTGTGCATCCCAGTTCCTCCTCTATTTAAACCTATCCTATCTATACGGATATAATATTAATTTGTTATCTTGCTTAAGTATAAACCTTCATGCCTTAGATGTTCAATGAAGCTGTTAAATATTTAAGAAACTTTTTCTCTTGGGATCTAATATCCCAAAGATGCCATTAGAATAATCACAATCCCCATAAGAAGGCCTGAAACAAGGGCTGCTGCGGGTATGGTAATAAACCAGGACCCAGCGATTCTATTTGCCATGATCCATTTGACTTTTTTAGGATTTTCAGCGGCTCCAACACCCATGACAGATGATGTGACAATTTGGGTCGTGCTGACCGGCAACCCAGATAGCGTGGCTGTGGCTATAATGGATGCCGCTGCAATCTGCGAAGCCAGGGAATGAACCGGTTCAACAGTAAATAGTTTGCGTCCGACGGTATGCATGATTCTCCAGCCTCCCACCGACATGCCTAAGGCGATCATGGATGCACAACCCAAAGCAGCCCACCAGGGAACGATGAATTGGGAATTTATATGCAGCACCATGAGTTCCAGGGAGATAAGTCCCATAGCCTTCTGAGAATCGCTGCTGCCATGGCTGAGTGCCAGACCGGCCATGCTGAAAAACTGTGCCCTTTTAATATGCTTTTCTGCTTTTTTTGTTTGGTTTGCCAAGGCCTTTAGAAATACTTTCATCACCAGAAAACCAACCATTAAGCCAAGTAATGGAGATGTAAACATGACCAGCACCACTTTGATCATAAAGTTTGACCAGTTAATGGCATTAAAACCAAATGCCATGATGCCGGAACCGAGAAGGCCCCCCATTAAAGCATGGGAAGAGCTGGAAGGAAGGCCTAAAACCGCTGTCAATAGATTCCATAGGATGCTTCCGATGATGGCGCATATAATAAACAAGGTGCCTGTCAATTCTCCACTGCCGAGAATGAACGATTCAATAACAATACCCGTACCGATGGTCTTTGCAACTGCAGTTCCAAGAATCAGTGCCCCAAAAAATTCGCTGGCGCAGCCTATGATAAAAGCCCGCTTCACTTTGATCGATCTTGAAGCTATGATCGTGGCTATAACGTTGCCTCCATCATGGTAACCATTTATGAAGGCATACCCAAATCCCACCAGAATTGTTATAGCGGCAAGCATAGTGTTCATCTAAGAGGCTCCTCAGTTTCCAAGTCTATTTTTCAGGAAGACTGCTTGGAAATAAGGCCCTCAATTAAGTTTGCCACTTCCTCGCATACATCGATCGCTTCTTCCAGGATTTCATAAATATTTTTCCACTTGATTATTTCAACTGGATCCTTCTCTGTTGCAAAAAGTTGCTCAAGAGCGCTTCTGTGTATGACGTCACCCTCATTTTCAAGTCTGTTGATCTCAACGATTTTAGTATGAAGAAAATCGCTCTTTCCCAGAGTATCAAGACCACCAAACAGTTTTTCAAGCTCCTTTGTACAAGCTACAATAAGCCCAGCCATTTTAATGGCTTCAGGCTTCATCTGAGTAATATTGAAAATTGACAGCCTGTTACCAGCCTCTTCGATTTTATCGATGATATTATCAAGCTCTTTTGTGATCTGATAGATATCCTCTCTGTCAAAAGGGGTTATAAAGGCAGCATTGAGGGTAGCTAAAACCTTGTGGGTCTGACTATCGCTGGCCAGCTCCATATCCTTTAATAAAGAGACCTTTCGTTTTACGTCAGTAAAATCGTTGACAATCTTATCGAAGTACTCCGCAGCCTCCCTGATCTTTCCGATAGTCTCGCTTAATAATGGGTAAAAGGCGCTTTCCTGCTTTGACTTTCCAAACATGTCGCTCACCTCTTCTTCCTAACCCTGAACAGGTTTTAATGCTGCGGAAAGGCTCTTGGTCGAGACCTCAAGCAGCAGTTTCTCAAGAAAATCAGAGACAGGCAGCTGGCCGAGTTCGCCCTCATACCTGGAACGAACTGAAATGACGTTCGCATCTACTTCTTTCTCCCCGATTACGACCAAATATGGCGTACGTTCATTTCTGGCTTCGCGTATCTTGTACCCGATTTTTTCATTGCGGTTGTCGAGTTCAACGCGAAGGCCGGCTGCCTTAAGCTGATCTACAACGCTCTGAGCATAATCATTAAACTTCTCCGTGACCGTCAGTACTTTGACCTGAGTTGGCGACAGCCAGAGGGGAAATGCCCCGGCATATTTTTCTATCAGCATAGCCAAAGTCCTTTCGTAGCAGCCAATGGAAGTCCTGTGTATGATATAAGGCCTTTTCTTATGGCCATCCCGATCAATGTAAGTCATGTCGAAATTTTCAGCTAGGGCAAGATCAATCTGAATGGTGATCATCGTATCTTCTTTGCCGAATACATTGCGCATCTGTACATCCAGTTTTGGTCCATAGAATGCTGCTTCCCCATCGACTTCTTTGTAGTTCAGTTCCAGTTCGTCTAGAATTTGCCTCATCTGCGTTTGTGCCGATTCCCAGGACTCTTCTCCGCCAACATATTTCTCCCGATGATTGGGATCCCATTTTGAAAACCGATAAGTGACGTCTTCCTCTATACCCAAAGTTCTCAGCATAAATTTCACCAAGTCCACAACACCCTTAAATTCATCAGAGAGCTGATCCGGCCTACAAATGAGGTGGCCTTCAGAGATGGTGAATTGTCTGACGCGAATGAGCCCATGCATCTCACCGGAAGCCTCATTTCTGAACAAGGTAGAGGTTTCTCCATAACGCAGGGGTAAATCTCTGTAGCTGCGCAGTTTGGACTTGTAAATATAGTACTGAAAAGGGCAAGTCATGGGTCTTAGGGCGAGAACTTCATCATCCTTTTCCTCATCACCTAATACAAACATGCCTTCTTTATAGTGCTGCCAGTGTCCTGAAATCTCATAAAGCTCTTTTTTAGCCATTAGCGGCGTTTTAGTCAGAAGATACCCTCTTCTTTCTTCTTCATCTTCAACAAATCGCTGCAGCAACTGGACGATTTTAGCGCCTTTTGGCATAAGCAGCGGCAGACCCTGACCTATGACATCAACTGAAGTGAACAGTTCCAACTCGCGGCCCAATTTATTATGATCCCGAAGCTTAGCTTCCTCAAGCATCTTAAGATACTCCGCGAGCTCATTGCCGTTACCGAAGGCCGTACCATAAATTCTCTGCAGCATCTTATTCTTCTCACTGCCCTTCCAGTAAGCACCGGTCAGACTCATCAGTTTAAATGCTTTGATTTTTCTTACGCTTTCAAGATGAGGTCCGGCGCACAAATCTATAAAATCGCCTTGTTTATAAAACGAAATGACGGCATCTTCCGGCAGGTCGTTAATCAACTCGACTTTATAGGGTTCGCCTCTATCTTCCATAAGCTTTAGAGCCTCCGTTCTGGGCAGCTCGACTCTCTGGATATCCAGGCGTTCACCCTTAATTTTTTCCATTTCTTTTTCAATGGCAATCAAATCTTCTTCAGAAAACCTGTCTGCATAGTCAAAATCATAATAAAACCCGTTCTCAATGGCAGGGCCTATCCCCAGCTTGGCTTTTGGGTAAAGATTTTTTACAGCGTGGGCAAGCAAATGGGCTGCAGAATGCCTAAGTATCTGCAATTCTTTTATTTCTTCCGTTGTTTTTTCATTAATCATTGTGTTTCCCCTATCTTTAATAATTGGACAAAAAATAAAGCCAGCCTCCTAAAGGGGCAAGCTATGCTTACGGTTCCACCCATTTTTTTACTTCGTTAACATAACGATACGTCATATGGCGTACCGGCAAACCTTATTGCCCCTTGATATCCGGACAAGTACAGCCGCTGCTCCGAGATGGTCTTCGGTCCGGTTCGATCAGAACGCTTCCAGCCAAGGCATTCATTCTCTGAGGATCCAATCCATAACTTACTTTTCTCATCAGTGCATTTGGTTTATTTAACTGATAGCTTAATTATAGACGTATCGCTATCTTTGTCAAGTGATCAGCATGCCATCGCTCAAGGCCAAATAGTTGAAGGATCTACCCCATAGATCTGAACCACTTCCAATAGAGTGCTGTTGGATATGTCATTTGGCGTTACAAGCCAGCCACCGTCTGAATCTATATCATACCCCGCATTGAAATAGGCATACCAGACAAGATGAGCACATTGGGTTTCCTGGAGTTGATCCGGCTTTACCGCTTTGTTTATAAAGCCTGCAAGCAGACCGTAAGGGATATCCTCTTCATATTTTTTTGCAATCATTGCTGCATTATACGCTCCTTCGCCATCCGTCATCCCCTTTATGCTGATGGCATCTTCTCTAAGTCTTAGGAGAATAAACGTTGGATAGCTTCTCCATTTTTCCATGCTCTGAATCGTTGAATTGTATCCAAGCAATATGGCTTCCATGGTTTTCTGATTCTCGGCATCTATGACGATGGCGCTGTGTCCATGCCTCCACCCAGTCGAATGGCTGGACTTATTAATCAGAATATCACCAATCTTAAGTGGGGCAAAATTGAAACCAATGATATCATTTCCAGTACCATCTACAGTTTTTTCTTCAAAAGTAATGATGCCTATTTTAGTGCAGAGCACCTTCACCGGTGCGAAGAAATCCTCCTGAAATTGCTTGAACTTAAGCAAAACAGACGGAGTTATAGATCCGGCATCATTTAATAGTTCATCTACAGCAGGCTTACCGAGGCCAGTCTGATAAAGCATACTTTCATAGGCTTCCTGGCTAAGCGCTAATTCGCCCTCAGCATTGAAAGCCTGACTCAAGATTTCTGATATTTCTCGCTTCTGGTAATCAGGATAAATATGAATCTGATTTTCTGTAGAACGGTCCAGATAAGCCATAATGCCTAAAATTATAAAAAAAACAAGGATTAATAGTCCTATGCCGATTAAAATTCGTCTAATGATGGGCTTCATGGTTGTTTTCTCCAAATCATAGCTTTGATGGTAACTGCATTTATTATACAACAAATCTATCTTCAAGACGAGTGATCTGTCAGTTGTTTTTTGATTTTAATTCATACATCGCGCTCCTGGCCAGCTCCCTTGACTCTAGGAAAGGCAAACGGAAAAAGTCCTCTGTTGCTAGGCTTATGGTCACGATGACCGATGGGCCTTTAACCACAATTTCTTGTCCTTTGTCATCCCTGTAGTAATAAGGAAACGTAAATGGAATTGCCCGTACAAGTTCCCCGTTCAAATAAGTCCTGCTCACCAGGCTATCATCAAAAAAATCTGCCTGCCAATCTGCTTTTCCACTTAGCGCTAAAGCTGAAATCGACTTGCTATTGTCAATAATATAAGTTATGTGCTTTAAAGCTTCACCCGTATTGGCCACAAGATAACCATCGGCGAACTCCGAAGCTTCAAAGAAAAGGGCAGCACCTGCACCGCATTCTTCTGCAATAGCCTTTACAGTATTTTGCGTACGCAGGTATCTGCCCATATCTCCCTGAAAGGTCAGAAAACTGATATTAAGAATAAGAATAGCCAGAAATACAATAAATATTTTCATTCCATAAAACCTTTCTTTGTATTTAAGTCTAATCCGGCAGCCGTTCACTGGCAGTATAATTTTCTATGGTGTAAACCATTTTATTGTCTTCAGCGCTAATGCCGAAAAGTTTAGCCCCTGCCATAAGTCTGCCGATGGGCACACCGACCTTATAATAAATCAGTTCTCTTTCGTCAAATTGATTGATGCGATATTTCGGCACTGTTGTCCCCTCAAACACCACCTCCGTTGCATCGATGTCAAAAGCTTTAGCTATATCACTTTTTAGGGCCAAAATGTTTTCTTCGGTGAAATAGCCATCCTGTTTAGCCTGTTCCTTTGCTGTGTAAATATAGTTTTGCAACCTGCCTATATTTGTATTATTGTGCTGTTCAAAGGAGTATTGCATGATGAAGATCAGCATCAATGGCAATACTGCCATAAGTACGATCAATTGCTTCACGGTTTTCTCCCTTCATACATTCCTATGGGTACTGTTTTTGAACTTGTATTTCGCGCTCCCAAACTCCTTTAGCGGTGTTCAGAACAGAGTCTGCATCCGGGCCTGCGATCATGTTATAAATAACAAGGCCCAGAAGTATAAAAGCGCATAAGATAATGATCTGTTTCATTTAAAAATACAACTCCCATGTTGAGTTCTTATTAGGGTGTTACTGTAATAACATCAGCAATATTTGAGTTTACAGCAGTGGTAAGGGTTTCGGCACTGACACCGAACTGATTGACCAGCCCCGCAAGGAAAATGCCAAGAACGATCATAGCGACCATAACGATTATCTGTTTCATTTTTTGCTCCTTTAATAACACCGGCTGAAAGGGTCAGCCAACTCCCTTAATTAATCAAAATCCCAAACATATCCTTCTGCTCGATGAAATAAGCCACATAGATAAAATTGATAAAGATCAGCAATACATTGATGACCACGGGCAAATATAAAATATCGCTCATAACTTCATCCTGTTGCTTTTGCCTGGTAATTTTCACCTCCCTCATATTTTTTTGGTAGGACAGCAAAGTTTCTTCCAATTCTCTCGGACTGATCTCATCCAATTGAATCAGCAGCCTTCCAAAGTCCCTGCTCATCTTCGTTCCAGCCTCACGGGCGAAATACTCGATGGCTTCTTCTCTCCTGTTTAGCCTGAGCAAGTTGAGCATTTTGAAATATATAGGCTTAAGCAGGTCCCCATACCCTGCAAGTTGCTCTATCATTAAATCCGATCCAACTGGGTTATTTATATTGATAACGATGCTGTTTTTTAAAAACGCCATGGCTTCATAGATTTCCGTGTCCTTTTTATAGCTGTATTGAAGCTTCATGGCATTGATCACCAACCCAAAAGGTGTGTTTAAAGTCCCAATCTTTTCAATTGGCCATGCTGAGAAAAAAACCAATAGGATCAGGATCAATGGTTTTTCATCTTTGTATAGGATTCCTGCAAATACACCTAAAATGAGCAATGAAAACCTAAACATCTCATAATTTGCTTTTGTTATTGAAAGACCTGTCCCGACAAGAATATTATTGGAACCTTTTATTGCTCCCACACTTTTATCAATGCGTTTCTTTAGTCCCTCCGCTTTTTCTTTAGCTATTTTCCCCAGCCTGTTTTCCTGCATTATTGCAATTCCTGTCAGGCTCATGGCGAAAAGACTTATGTAGACAGCTGCGGTAATCATCTTACTTCTCCTCCATTAAAAAACTATGGTCTTTAGCTCGGTTATGCATCGTGGCTTAGTAATCAAATCTTTTGTTTTGTATGATTTCTATCAGCATGAGATTCATTAAAAATAAGAATAGGGTGCATAGAAATAGGGTAAAACCTTCCGGTGTATATAATTGATTGAAAATGAACTTTCTCATGGGCATCTCCATATAGTAAACGGACATGAGCACTGTTGCTGCATACATAAGAGGCACCATAAAAATTGTCATTCGAACAGCTTCTGAATTTAAGCGTTTTCTTTCCTCTGCTAAAGTCCTGGCTTCTCTGAGTTGAATCAGTATGTCTTCAAGGGCGAGGGATACGTTGAGTCCTTTTAATGCAGCCGCTTTAATACAATTAGCAAGCATTCTGCTCCAATTGGTATTGATTGCAAAGGAAAAGTTCCTAACGGCTTCATGGATAGCCATTTCACTGCCTGTATTCCGTAGATCCATGAGAAGCCTGAACATCAGTTTTCTTGTGACCTTTAAGTCATTTTCTTCTTTAAGTACACCTTCAATAGTCTCATAGATATTGAACTGCTTAATTCTGTATTGGCTTAGAAAACTGGAAATCATGGCTTCTCCTTCGAAACTGCTTTTTCTTCTTATAGACTCAAGCCTTATACGCAGCATGAGGTATGGCAGTGAAGCCAGAATCACCGCTGACATCAGTGCTTCTGCAGTTGTAACATTGCCATACCCGGTTGCCATGATGCAGATAAATATGCCAATAATAAATAGTTCGAAAGCCTTCGGACTTATCTTATAGCCAAGTGCAGACCACAGAAGCTGCCTTAGATGTCCATCAAGCTTGCTCTCAACCAATCCTGGATGTTTCTTTGCCCTTAGTCTATTGCGGAAGCGTATTCGGCTGATTACTCTAGCAATTTGATTTTTCATCACAAGGTAGAGGCCGATCAATAACGACCCATATAGCATCGCTGTAATACTCAGGAGTCCAATCTCGCGCAGATTCATCTTATTCTCTCCTCCCCGCCTTGAGACAGCAGCATCAGTTCTTCATTCATCCTGCTAAAAGCCTCCAGGTTCTCTTCCTCGCCTGAATCTCGTTTATCCTTGCTTATGATATAGTTCCAGTCCCATTGATCATCTTTGTACTGATACTTGCAAATTTGCAGAATCGATATCTCTTTGGTTTTTGGATCTATGCCAAGTTCATAAATCCCCTTTAACCGCTTCTGACTTTTATTTTTAAGCTGAACAAAATGAAAAATATAGTCAAAACTTTTTGCAACTTTTATTGCCGTATTATCGATACTGCCGCCAAAATTTTTAACGATCTCGCTGGCAACATCATAACAAAAGTCCAAGGGATCCCGGGAGTGAAAGGTACTCTTCATGCGTCTCGTTCCCTTGCTGGCTATTTTGACTACTGTATCCAAGGCGATGCCATCTCTGGCTTCAGCCATAATAAAATAATCCGCGTCAGATCTTAAAAGATTTTTTGAGATATGTTTTAATTTTTCATTATCAGCAATAAGTTGAATGATCGGTGCGTTCTCCATGAGCTTATGGAGTGGTATTTCCGGATCTGTTTCAACCATAACTCCCTCTAAACTTTGATTTTCGTAGCTTTGCCAGGTTGATAAAAATGTCGTCTTTGCTGTACGTACAGCTCCTGTGAATACGACATTGAAGCCGACTTCGACCATGGCGCGAAAGAGTGCTATCGATTGTTCCGGTATAGTGCCACGGCTGGCCTGCTCTTCAAATGTGAAAATAGGGACTATATACCTTCGAAAGATGATGACATCCTGGTTCTTTTTTGCCATTGCTCCTCCGAAAATAGTGATCCTGGTACCGTCCAACATATAGATTTCATGAAATTCTTTATCCAGTCTTTCTTCCGGTGTCAGGAGAAGGAACGCCCGAATAAGCTGGGCTCTTCTGTCTTTTCCTATTTTTTGAGGTTTAAGCACCATATGCCCTTCTTCAAGAAAGTATATGCGATCACCGATAATTTTTGCCGAGCTGCTCTCTTTGTGGCCGTCATCAAACCACTCGGAAATTCCGGATAGGCCCCAATTCTCATGATAAATAGCCTCCTCGATGGTCGAATAATAAGAGGGGAAGTCCTGAGTAGTGATACAGTATTTCTTTAAAAATTCGGCTATTTTATCTTTGAAGTATGCTACTTCATTCTCATAGCCTATGATTGCTTTCTTTTGAAGCGTCAAGACGGTATTGATATCCTCCTTGCCTAAATCCCATTCTCTGGTAAAGTCCGAATATATAGACCTGCAAAGTTTTTCGAATTTTATAGGATCAAGGCCTTTTACCTCCTTACGACTTTGCTTTTGATCATGATGGTTTTGATTTTTTAAATACTGGTCTAAATGAAACTTTTCCATTTTAAGCCTCTCTGTGGTTTAGTAATCAAATCTTTATCTGTAATCGTAAGAATAGCATTAGCGATTGACAACACGTCCTGTGTATATCTATCATCATGATAAGCCAATAAGGTTTTATAGTCCGATTCTGCCTGCCGCGATGCAGCAGCGAGCTCGACTTTCAGAAGTTTGCTCTTAAGTGTATCCAGCCTCATACTCAGGTATCCTAAATCATAAGGATCCTCAGATGCGAATTTATTAACGATATAGCTCGAGAAGCCTAACTTCATATTTTCATAAAAAGGCAGTATATCCTCATATCGGCGAAGTATAGTTTCCTGCTGAGTGAGCACCAGCAGTCTGCTGCAGCAGAAGTTTAGGGATCCTAGCGCAAGGCCGTTGTCTATAGTATTTCCACTATCTACAATAATC
>JBBRXH010000028.1:0-12788 GCA_038248565.1 Peptostreptococcales bacterium
CAGGTTGCAGTATACATACGATACACTCCTTTCGATGGCTGCCTTAAAATAAGAAGACAGCGCTATAACAGCTTGAGCAAATCCTGATCAAAGGATGCCGGGAAATCATGATCCAGATCCTTTATGATTTGGAATGTATAGGGGATTTGCCCTTTTTTTAGTTGTCTTACAAAAGCCTGAGAAGATTCAAGACAATCCTCATCCTGGTCCCCGCAGAGGATGTGGCAGGATATGGACTTTGTCTTTAGGACGGAAAGCATGGGTGCCCAGTCGTCGATTTCCGGCAGCCAGGGTGCAACGAAAATCAGCTTCCTGACCTGAATCATATCCTTTAGGACCGCATACAGCGCTGGACCTGCCCCGGCTGAAAAGGCGCCAATAACAACCTTGCTCAGATCTACAGTATGAGATGTCAGGAGTTGAGACACATGGTTCCTGATTTCTAAAGAACCCTTGTCGATATCATCCCAGTCATAGGCATCGGTAAACTCTATTTGTGAGGATTGAGGCAGGGCTAAAATATAGCCTTCATCGAGGACAGGGGTCCAGTAGGGCTCTGCTATTTCTAAATTCTCCTGATTGCCGTGGAGGGCTATAAACAAGCCGGGAGAGTCTAATTGCGGCGCTTCCTTTTGGTTTCCAAGTTTAGCTGCTTCATAGCGCTCTAATCCAATAAGCTTGAGCTGGGGCGCTGAATCCTGTTTGGCAGTTTTTTCTCTGTCTCTGCAGATTTCAGCCAGCTCCTTGAACCGCAGGTTCTTTCTAAGATCGATGAGATCATCGTCTGTTGTCAGATAGTCAAAGGCATACCAGTAACCTTTGCCGATTACAGCTTCTTCAAAGACTGCCATAGCCAGGTCAAAAAGTCCGGCTTTGCAGGCAATTGAATATCTGAAATTATAGATTTGAGCCTGATTTCCCTCTACCTCGGCGCTTTTCTCCGTAATAAATTCATAAGCCTCCGTATAGTGTTCGATGGTATATAAATCCAGAGTCTGATTCAAAAGCTGTGTATAAGTCATAGTTTTCACACCTAAATTCCCTTCGATAATTTTTATTCCTGAATAAATTCGCCCTCAATTTGCTCGGGCGTTTTTTTCTGTTTACTAATTCTATGCCATTTTTTCACTAAATACAATGTAATTACTTTCGCATATTTCCTTTTCAAGGGTGGCCTGGCAATGTATAATGAAAGTAGTCAAAAGCAATGATAATGCAAGGGAGGAAATGCAATGATTATAACCACTACACCAACAATTGAAGGTAAACAGGTACTTGAGTATAAAGGCATCGTTTTCGGAGAAATCGTAGCCGGAGTAGATTTCATAAAGGATATGGCAGCGGGTCTGACCAATTTCTTTGGCGGAAGATCAGGCTCTTATGAGGGAGAACTCATCGCAGCGAGAAACGAAGCCTTAAGGGAGATGGAGCAGCGGGCTATGTCTATGGGGGCCAATGCGGTTATTGGCGTGGATGTAGATTACCAGGCTCTGGGACAGGCTAATAATATGCTTATGGTCACAGCCTCAGGGACCGCAGTCGTAACGGATTAGGTTAGTCACGTAAAACTTGCCGTTAGGGCTTTCACCTAAAAATAGAGGAGATCAATCATGAAAGATACTGTATTTGTCATTGGACACAAAAATCCGGATACGGATTCCATATGTGCTGCCATTGCCTATGCGGAGCTAAAGAAGAAGTCCGGCATGCCGGCCGTTGCTAAAAGACTTGGCGCCCTGAATAGAGAGACGGAATTTGTCCTGGATTATTTTGATGTTGAGCCTCCGGAGTTTCTATATACTGTAAAGACCCAAATTTTAGACTTAAGCATCGATAAAGCTTATTCTGTAACGCCTGATATTTCAATTAAAACCACCTGGAGCATCATGAAGACCAACGGCATCAAGACCATCCCCGTGGTGGACAAGCAGAAGGTTCTTTTAGGGCTTGTCACAGTATCGGATATTACCGGGGAGTATATGGATTCCCACGAGAACAGGACTATATCTTCCACCGAAACCCCTTTAAAAAGCATCGTTGAGACCCTGAATGCCGAGATTCTATGCGGCGGACAGGAGATTTTCGAAACGACGGGCAGCGTCATCATTGCGGCAACAGACCCCAATGATATCGGGGAATATGTCAAAGCCGGCGATATCGTCATTACCGGCAATAGAAGCGACAGCCAGCTCAAATCAGTGGAGGCCGGTGCCAACTGCATGATCATAACCTGCGGGGTAAGTCCGGAACAGGATATCCTGGATCTGGCGAATCAGATGAACTGCATCATCCTGCTGACGCCTTTCGACACCTTCACCACTGCCAGGCTTATTAACCTGAGCATTCCTGCCGGCGCCATTATGTGCAGCACCAATATTGTCAAATTTAACCGTCATGATTATGTAGACGATATTCAGGAAAAGATGATTAAAACCAGGTACCGAAGCTATCCCGTCGTAGACGACAATAACCAGATCAGAGGCTTCATTTCAAGGTATCACCTGATATCCAGAAATAAGAAAAAGGTGATCCTGGTGGACCACAATGAACTGGCTCAGACGGTAAACGGCATAGAAGAGGCAGAGATCCTGGAGATCATAGACCACCACAGACTTGGCGATCTTCAGACCGTTCAGCCGATTTTTATCCAGAATGAGCCTGTGGGCAGCACCTCAACCATAATCGCCAATAAGTATTTTGAGCGGGGCATCAACCCGACCAGGAGTATTTCCGGTATATTATGCGCTGCAATCCTTTCGGATACCATCAACTTCAAGTCACCCACCTGCACCCATAAAGACCATACGACGGCGCTTAAACTTGCAGAAATCGCAGGGATACAGGATCTTCCCGCCTTTGCAAAGCAGCTTTTTAAAGAAGGGGCATCTCTCAAGGGAAAGACCCCGGATGAAATATTCCATCAGGATTTTAAGGAATATATTTATGCGGGACGCAGGGTCGGGATGGGTCAAATATTCACAGTAGATCAGGAGAGCTTAAGTGAACTCAAAGAGGAAATACTGGATTATATGAATGATCTTTGCGCAATAAAAGGCTACCATCTGCTCATGCTCTTCCTGACGGACGTCTTGGAAGAAGGCTCCCTTGTACTTTGCGCCGGCGAAGGAATAGGACTGATTGAGAAAGCCTTTGGCGTGGCTCCTGTTGATAACAGTGTCTATCTGCCAGGTATCGTTTCAAGGAAAAAGCAGGTGATTCCGATGATCACTGCATCCCTGGAAAATCTGGATTAACACAACATGGGAGAAGACGGTGAAAAAGAATAAATCGACAATCATGATTTTGCTGCTGGCAGCCATTGCCATTATACTAGCTGGGCTGCTTTTGACTTCCTATTTAGGGGAGCAGCAGGCAGCGGCGGCTCGAGAAATGCTGAACAAACAGATCTCAGAGGGGCAGCTAATTATAAAAGAAAGACAGGGTATCCTGGATAAGGCGGACAGATTGCTGGCCGGATACTATTATGATGAAGCAATTGCAGAACTCGCATCGGCACCCGCGCTACCGGAGGTCACTTCGGAGGCTGCGTTGGCACTAAACATAGAGCCAGTTTCTGAGTCTGCTTTTCGCGGAAAAGCGACATTGATTCAGCAGGCAAAAGCTTCTTTGGTTGTATACAGCGGACCGACTCATCATATATTTTTCCATAGCCTGATCGTCTACCCCCAGCTGGCTTTTGACGATAAGGGAAGACCAAAAGAGGGCTATAACTATTGGATGGTCACCGTCAGCGAATTTAAAAAAATGCTGCCCCAGCTTCGTGAAAAAGGCTACGTGCTGTATAACTTAAGTGATTACAGCGAGCCGGACCCGGATCATCCCGGACAAATAAGGGCTAAGGAGATTATGCTCCCGCCGGGGAAGAAACCCCTGGTTATCTCCGTGGATGATGTCAATTATTATGACTACATGAAAACCGATGGTTTTGCCAATAAACTGGTGGCCGGTAGTGACGGTAAAATCTATACGGAAGTAACGGATCCTGAGGGCAACGTTTCAATAACCAGAGACGGCGACGTCATGCCGATCCTGGATGACTTCGTGGTGCAGCATCCTGATTTCTCATGGCGCGGCGCCAAGGGAACCCTGGCTTTGACAGGCTACGAAGGGGCACTGGGCTATCGGATCAGCACCTTGCCGGAAGGCGCAGAGCTTGAAAAAGCAAAAGAGGAAGCAAAAGCAGCAGCGGATGTTCTTAAAAAAAACGGCTGGCTTTTTGCCTCCCACAGTTTTACCCACAATGGCTATTTCAAGGATTATTCCATTACGATGAAACAGCTCATTTACGATACAGAGAAATGGCGACGCTATATGGAACCGATTATCGGCAAAACCAATCTTTATATCACGCCATTTGGCGTCAGATTCAAATCTGATGATCCCCGCTTAAGATATTTGGTGGACGAAGGTTTTACGGTTATCTGTCCTGTGGGAAGTGTCAGCAGAATCATTTACAATAAAGACAATATGGTCATGTCCAGGGCTGATATCGATGGTTTTGCCATGCACTTAAGGCCGCAGGAGATTACAAAATACTATTTCAATGTTGATGAAATCCTTGATCCGGGCAGACCCGGGTTTTAATTGCAAATAAAGGGGGTTATTAAATTGAACAAGAAAAAAGCTTTGCTGATCAGCATGATTTTACTGTTGGGCGTGATAGTCTTAGCTGGATGCGCAGGCGCACCGGCAGAAGAACCCAGCGATGTCAAAGATTATGCGGTTAAACTCTATTTTATCAATGAAGAGGCGGTCACAACGGGAGATGACAGCTTAGGCACGCTTATGCCGCCGGAAGAAATGACTCTGAGCAATACGCCGGAAGGCATACAGCTGGCTGTAGTCGAAGCCCTTAGGACAGTCCCTGATAAAGAGCATTACGGAACAATGCTGGCGCCGGCTATAGGGATAAACGCAGTTTACACCAAGGAGGCTACCGCTTATGTTGACTTAAAAGCAGAGAATTTAAGCGGAAGTTCAACCCAGGAAAGTCTCATCATCAGTCAGATCGTAAAAACACTCAGGGAAAGCTTCCCCGAGGTTTCCCAGGTTCAGTTCCTGGTGGACGGAAAAGTCGTTGAAAGCTTAATGGGACATATTGCGGCGGACAAACCTTTCACCGAATAGAAGCTGGTAAGATCAGAATTATTTTTAGATAGGGGAGTTGCAGATTGGCTATAGAATTTAGAATCAGGTTCGCAGACAAAAGGGATGTACCCTTAATACTGACATTTATTAAAGAACTGGCGGACTATGAAAAATTGCTTCATGAGGTTTCCGCAGATGAAGCTACCCTTGAAAATTCTTTATTTATCCAAAAAAGTGCAGAAGTCATTATAGGGGAAGAAAATGGCGTTCCCGTTGGATTCGCCCTATTTTTTCATAACTTTTCCACATTTCTCGGCAAAAGCGGTCTTTATCTTGAAGATTTATATGTTAGGCCGGAATTCAGAGGAAAAGCCTATGGCAAAAAACTGCTTCAGCACCTTGCGGCAATTGCAGAGGAAAGAGGCTGTGAACGGCTGGATTGGTGGTGCCTGGATTGGAATACGCCTTCCATCGCTTTTTATAAGAGCCTGGGTGCAGTACCTATGTCCGATTTTACAGTCTATAGAATGACAAAACCAGTCATTCACGCATTCGCAGCTGAGAGGTCTACATGATAGCCTATAAACTTATTCGTTCCGTTAGAAAAACCGTCTCCATTCATGTTGAGACCGACGGAAGCGTTGTGGTAAGAGCACCGCTTACCACAGGGAAAGGATTTATAGATTCCTTCGTCAGCTCAAAGGAGGACTGGATTAAAAAGTCCGTTGATAAAATGCAGACCAGGCAGGAAAACAGAACGGAATTGGCCCTCAGCGCCCAGCAGATAAATGAACTTAAGGTGCTGGCCAAATCCTATCTCACTGCCCGCACCGAATATTTCGCAGGCGTTATGGGGCTCCATTACAAACAGCTGAAAATCAACAGCGCCCATACGAGGTGGGGTTCATGCAATTCCAAGGGAGAGATCAACTACACCTATCGCCTGATTTTAGCACCAAAAGACCTGGTGGATTATGTGGTGGTCCACGAACTGGCACATCTAAAAGAAATGAATCATTCGAAAAAATTCTGGAGCGTCGTAGCTGGCGTTTTGCCTGATTATAAGCTAAGACAGAAGCAATTGACAGAATGGCAAAGATCCATGAAATTAATATAAAAAGCGTTCCTGATTGTCGTCAAAGGAGGAGGACTTTCAAAATGAAAAAAAGCAAGGCATATTACAGGGGCTGTTTGATGGGGGGCGCCATTGGAGACGCGCTCGGCTATAATGTTGAATTTTCATCCATAGATGAGATTCGACTGGCCTACGGAGAAAGAGGCATCAGGGATTTGATCCTTGACAGTACAACAGGCAAGGCGCTTGTGTCTGATGATACTCAAATGACAGTATTTACCGTTGACGGTCTGATTTGGGCGGACGAAAAGGCAAAAACAAAAGGCATATACAGCTATACACCCTGCCTCTTTTATTCCTACCAAAAGTGGCTTTATACCCAGACCGGAAGCTTTGCAGATGCGGATTATGAATTCCTGCTCAAGGGAGAAATCCTTGGATGGGAAGAGCTTTATGCCAGAAGATCCCCGGGAAAGACCTGTCTTGGATCCCTATCGGAAAGCATAAATGCCAAATATGGAACCATTAAGGATAAGATCAATGACAGCAAGGGCTGTGGAGCGGTCATGCGGGCAGCACCCGTAGGCTTATATTTTGCTGGAAATTCAAAGATGGCTTTTAAAATAGGCTGCGAAAGCGGTGCCATCACCCATGGCCATCCCAGCGGTTATCTTCCGGCGGGGCTTCTGGCCTGGATCATAGCTGAAATCACGCAGGGAGTAGAGCTTGAGGATGCGGTTTTGACCGGACTCGAAGAGCTGAGAAACTGGCAGGGCCATGAAGAAACTCTTACAATCGTACAAAAGGCAATCAATCTTGCCAGAGACAACAAGGATCCCTATACATCCCTGGTTTCTCTCGGAGAAGGTTGGGTGGGAGAGCAAGCCATTGCCATCGCCATCTATTGCGCCTTGGTCTATCCTCAGGATTTTCGCGAAGCGATTTGCCTCGCTTCAAACCATAGCGGTGACAGCGATTCTACAGCTGCCATCTGCGGTAATATTCTGGGCGCTTATCTTGGCAGCCTGGAGATACCTTATAAATGGATCAAAGAAGTGGAGCTGTCGGATCTCCTGGTTCAGGGCGCTGACGAACTGCTGGCAGCAGTCAAATCAAGATAAAACCACTGAATAAGAAGAGCCATCCAAACTATTGTCGATTTTAAAGGTAAAGACTTTTTCGGGAAAAGTTTTCTCGAAGTAGTCTTTATTGCTTTTTTTGTGTCCAATCATATTGGAGAAGCTGGCCTTATTGCTGTAGAATATGGCCGAGTCAAAAGCACCGGTCAATTGGCTTTCCAGAATTTCTCTTGCGATCTGACTATCCACCAGCTGACGAAAAGCGGGGTGAAATGTGCCGCCCAGAATACCACCCCCATCAGTGATATGATCACTGCTCTTGAGGCCGATGCGGATCACGTTGATACCGGAACTATTTAAGACAAGAAACATGTCTTTTGCAGTCCTGACGGCTTCAGATAAAGCTAGGGGTGCGTAAAGTCCACTCAAATAAAGGGATTCCAGATCTGTATCCTTTATAATGATGGTGGGATAGATCCTGGCGATAGAAGGGCCGATTTCTACAGTTTTTCGGGCAGAGTCAAGGGACTTTTCATGGCTGTCACCGGGGAGCCCAATCATGAGCTGTATGCCAAGTTCAAAGCCGAAGTCCTTGATCATGGCTGAGCTGCTATAGATGCAGGAAACATCGTGACCTCTGTTTGAAAGCGCAAGCACATCGGGATCAAAGGATTGCACGCCCAGTTCGATGATATCCACATCATAGGATTTGAGCATGGTGAGAATATCAGAAGTGATATAGTCCGGTCTGGTCGACAGACGAATCTTGTGAATCAGGCCCTGATCCTTATAAGATTTGGCAATTGCAAGATAACCCCTCTGCTGCTCTATGGGCATGCCGGTAAAACTGCCGCCGAAAAAGGCGATTTCAACGGTGTCGATTCCCCGCCCCTGAATCGTTGGCAAATAGGCATCCACAATAGCCGAAACATCCTGTTTCTCCATAGGCGAAAGCTTTGCTGTGATTTTTTTCTGATTGCAGAATATACAATCATGGGGGCAACCTTTGTGAGGCAAAAATATGGGTATGATGGCATGGGTTTTCATGAGCATTCTCCATAAATCAGGACTAAAATTCATTTAGGAGCAGGAATCGATTTCTATAATAGAGCCGATATCTTCCAGTTCATAGTCTTCGAAATAAACTATGCTCAGGCCTCTTGCCCCAATAAAGGCTTCTATGCTTTCCCGGTCGGGATGCTGCTTTAAATTGCCGTTAAAAACCATACTGTTTCCGACTTTGCCTGAGGCGCCTCCAAGGAAACCTTGAGGAAATCCTGGCAAACTCACATAACCGGGGCTGACTAAAAGAACGTCGATGGGATAGGACGAGAGCTGGCTGGCGATGCCCTGATCAGAGGTGATGATGGCATCTTCGGAAACCACGACGCAATTGCATTTGGTATACCCCTGCTTCACATTGACCATTTCCAGCCCGCGCTCTCTGGCGAAATCAAGGAGGACCCGATCGGTGTGCTTTAAATTATGAATCAGATATTTGCCTGTGATGGCAGCATTGTAGGCGATGCTTCCCGGATAAAGGGGGGCTAAAACTGTGGCGCCCCGCCAATAGCAAATACCGAAAGATTTCAGCTGAGCCTCAATCAAATCCAGCTGCTCAGGCGCAATCACCAGATTCCCGGCGGCCAGGCAGGCATAAATGTCTCCATGGGCAGCAATGGCCTCATGAACTGAAGCCGTAGCTTTTATATAAATGATGTCATGGCCCTTATCTCTGAGATAGGAGACCAATAGGGGATTTGCCTTTTCCGATAAAAGTATGGTACTCATTTTATGCACGACTCCTTTCGGGCTTTAAGGCGGATAGAAATTCTCACGTTTAATAGTGTTTGGAATTTTATTTTAGCATAATTCCAGGCTGAGCATGACACATTTTTGTTTATAAAACATGAACTTTATGATAAACTGTAAAAGCAAATCCTCAAAAATAAGGAGATTAATTATGAAGCACTATGAAATAAGAGATATAAATCTGGCACCTTCGGGCAGGCAGAAGATCGATTGGGTCAAAAATAACATGCCCATTCTTAAAAGACTGGAAGAACAGTTTGTAAAGGAAAAACCATTCAAAGATGTTAAAATATCCCTCTCTGTTCATCTGGAAGCCAAGACTGCTTACCTCTGCGAAGTGCTGGCTGCCGGTGGCGCGGATATGTCCGTCACCGGAAGCAACATACTCTCCACTCAGGATGATGTGGCGGCGGCCCTTGCAGCGACAGGGATGAAGGTTTATGCCTGGCATAACGCAACCCCTGAGGAATATAATAGGCATATAGAAATGGCACTGGATTTTGGCCCCAATATCATCATCGACGATGGGGGAGATCTGATTAACATGCTGCATAACAAACGGACGGATCTGATCCCGGGTATCTGGGGAGGCTGCGAAGAAACCACCACCGGCGTTATAAGACTCAGAGCTATGGAGAAGGACGGTGCTCTTAAAATTCCTATGGTTGCCGTCAATGATGCCCAGTGCAAATATCTATTCGACAATCGATATGGCACAGGTCAGTCGGTCTGGGACAGCATCATGCGCAATACCAATCTGATCATCGCGGCCAAACGGGTGGTCGTGGGCGGTTATGGATGGTGCAGCAGGGGCATAGCCATGCGGGCCCAGGGCCTTGGTGCCAGAGTCGTCATTACGGAGATCAATCCGGTCAGAGCCATAGAAGCGGTCATGGACGGCTTCGAAGTGATGCCCATGCTGAAAGCAGCAGAAATAGGAGACATATTTGTCACCGCCACTGGCTGCGATAGAATTATCACCGAAGAACATTTCCTCAAAATGAAGGAAGGGGCTATCCTGACCAACGCCGGTCACTTCAATGTAGAGGTCGACATGGAGACACTGGAGCATATTGCAGTTGAAAAAAAGCTAGTCCGTAAAAATATCATGGCCTATAAGCTTAGAAACGGCAGATGGGTAAATGTCATAGGAGAAGGCAGGCTGGTTAATATAGCTGCAGCGGACGGCCATCCGGCGGAAATCATGGACATGAGCTTTGCTGTCCAGTGTATGAGTGCACTTTTCATCTTAAAGAATAAAGGCAAGCTGCCGGCCAGGGTCATCAGCGTTTCCGGAGAAATAGACACCCTTGTTGCCGATATGAAGCTGGCAGCCTGGGGTATCGAAATTGACCAATTGACAGCTGAGCAGGCTAAATACCTGGGCAGCTGGAACTTATAGAAGGGTGGACGAACAATATGAGACTTGCACACAGAATGGCGAGATTAGAGGATAAAGAACTGCTTAGCCTCATGGAACTGGCAGAGGCACCGGATATGATCTCTTTTTCAGGTGGCTTTCCGTCACCGGAAACCTATCCGATTCAGGAAATAAAAGAATCCTTCGTGAAGGTTCTTGATGAAGCCGGCAAGGAAGCTCTGAGCTACAGTTCCGCCAGTGGCTATATGCCACTTAGAGAAACCATAGCAGCCCGTATGGATAGACTTTTTAACATGTCTGTCAGCAAGGACGAGATTATCATCACCGGCGGATCCCAGCAGGCCCTGGACCTTTCCGGCATGCTCTTCATAGATGAAGGGGACGTGATCCTCTTTGAGACGCCATCCTACCTCGGAGCTTTAAACGCTTTAAAAGCCTACGAAGCAGAACTTGTTGCCGTTCCTACGGATAAAGACGGCATAGAGATTGGCGCACTCAAAGCTGCCATCGATCAATATGGCGAGCGAATCAAGCTGATTTATGTTATTCCGGATTATCAGAATCCTACCAGCCGCTGCTGGTCAGATCAGAGAAGGCAGGAGTTTGTCGAGTTTATAAAGGACTATGACATAGCCGTCCTTGAAGATGCTGCCTATGCAGAACTGGCCTTTGGCGACAGCCTTATGAGTCCCCTGATTTCCTTTGATAAAAAGGGACAGATCATTTACTGCGGGACGTTTTCCAAAACCTTCTGCCCGGGGCTTCGGGTGGCCTGGATCTGCGCCCATAAAAATATCATTGAGAAATATCTGCTGCTGAAATCCAGCGTGGATCTATCCACCTCGGCCATCGCCCAAAGGCAGATGGACTATTATCTGAAGCATTATGATTATGATGGCCATATCAAAAAAATCGTCAGTCTGTATAAGACGAGGCGGGATCTGATGATGCGGGTGATCGACGAGTACTTCCCCAAATCCGTTACCTATGACATCCCTGAAGGCGGATTGTTTATCTGGCTGGTTCTGCCGGAGGGCAAAAATTCCAGAGAACTGCTGCAGCTGGCCTTAAAGGAAAAAGTAGCCTTTGTGCCGGGAGGATCCTTTTACCCAGAGAATGCAAAAAATAATGAGATGCGGATCAATTTTTCCAATATGAGTGAAGAGACCATCATCAAAGGTATGCGCATTTTAGGCCGAATCACTACAGAATATCTAAAGTAAGGCAGGAAAATCTATGATTACTTATCAAAGCACAAGAGGGGGCGCAGAGCGCAAGACATCCGCCCAGGCTATCATTTCCGGCATAGCAGCCAATAAGGGCCTTTTCGTCCCGGATGGTATTCCAAAACTTGGATTAAAACTGGAGGAGCTAGCCGATAAGACCTATCAGGAGATCGCCTTTTTGGTCATGTCCGGATTTTTTACGGATTATTCGGCGGAAGAGTTAAAGGCCTGCATCACTAAAGCCTATGACGAGAAGTTTGAATCTACTGATATCGTGCCGGTGACCTCTGCTGGAGGCGCTTATTTCATCGAGCTTTACCACGGTAAAACAGCTGCCTTTAAGGATATGGCGCTCTCAATACTGCCCCATTTATTGACGACGGCGTTAAAAAAAGAAAAGGAAGATAAAAAGATTGTTATCTTAACGGCAACCTCCGGAGATACTGGGAAGGCTGCCTTGGAAGGCTTTGCAGATATTGCCAATACACAGATCATAGTTTTTTATCCCAGTGAGGGCGTCAGCCAGGTCCAGGAAAGGCAAATGACTTCTCAGGAAGGCGCCAACACCCATGTTTATGCCATTAAGGGTAATTTCGATGATGCCCAGAGCGGCGTCAAAAGGATATTCGCGGATGCGGATTTCGCAAGGGAGCTTCTGGATAAGGGATTTAAACTGTCTTCGGCCAACTCCATCAATATAGGACGCCTTGTGCCTCAGGTCGCTTATTATGTTTATGCCTACGCCCAGCTGCTTAAAAGAGGCGTTATAAAATCCGGCGAAGCCATCAACGTGGTGGTACCGACTGGTAATTTCGGCAATATTCTGGCTGCCTATTATGCAAAGCTCATGGGTATTCCGGTTCACCGCTTAATCTGTGCTTCAAACAGGAATAAGGTTCTGACGGATTTTATCAATACAGGGATCTATGATATCAGAAGAGATTTTTATGTGACCAATACCCCATCTATGGATATCCTGATTTCCAGCAATCTGGAAAGATTGCTCTATCACTTAAGCAAAGATCAGGGCCTAGAGATCAAAGATTTGATGGAATCCCTGGAAAAGGACCGCCACTACGAAGTCGGCGATCACATCAAAGAGGGAC
>JBBRXH010000029.1:0-12210 GCA_038248565.1 Peptostreptococcales bacterium
AGCATAAAGGTTGTAAGCGGGTATAAGTGTAGATTACTTGCAGTTTCGGGAGCTGAGTCTTTTGTAACAAAAAGAAGTCCGTTAGAAACAGATCTTTCCTTGCCCTCAGAGGGCAAATTAACAACATTTGCTTCGGCATCTCCCGGCATCCTGATCATCATGGTTGTCGAACCGCCACCGTCGAGGTTAATAGCTGAAACACAACCTTTTTCCAGCAGATATTCAGCTACTTCCGTAAGTGTCATTCCAACCGAGTATCCCGGTCTCCTGCCGTCTACAGCAAAAAGAATAACCGTCCCATCGGCTTTGATCCCTAAGCAGGTTCGCGGCTGGGAGATTTGATCCGTCGTTATAATGGCGCCGTTTTGAACAATAACCTGGTAGGCACCTATAGCTTCCCTCGCTTCGCTCCATACACCAGTCTGATCTGTAACTTGAAATGAGATCTGGTCTCCTGGGATCAGGGTATTTAAAATTGCTGCATTAGCCGATGATGATACAGCAGAAAGCACAACTTGATTTACCCCAATTGGTGTATTTTTAGTATTAGGGATAACTGCAGATACTTGGGCCTCAATGATGCCTCCGACTGAGAGTTCAGCATCTCCAAGGGTTGTTAAAATGACTTCTGTGCTGTCCTTAGCCGTCCTTGTAGAGTCTGCATACTGGTCATTGTAGTAGTATATTCCATCTGAAGAACCTTTTGGTTTATTGATATGCTGGAATGTATAAGCGGTACTCCCGTTTACCATGAAATTATAGTCAAATCTTAATGGCGATACAAAAGCTGAACCGTCTGCCTTAAAACCAATAGCGTTGCTGTAATTTTGTCCGGAATTTTTTATCTTTCCCTCGTGGATACTCATACCAAGGGGAACGCCTGTTACTGTATCGTAAAAATCGCCATTGATTCCAGCGACCACTGTATAACCTTCTTCTTTAAGCAGGCCTTTCATATAAGTAAGATTACACCTGCCTGTGACATCTCCCACAAAAACATAGGGTGTGATTGTCTCGTCAAGAGACTGGACTTCAGTTGTGAAAGAATTCTCTACCGCCTGTCTTGAATCGACTGAGATATGCTCCTGATAAAATATATTCCGGTACAAATAGGTTTCCGCTTTAAATACTGTTTCACCCAACCCCTGATAATAAGTATATCCAGTCATTAAGGTCATTAGTAACATTACTAAGGCAATTACTGCTATTATCCTTTTGTTTATGTCAAGCTTATTCATTTAATTCTCCTTAAAATCCTTCTAGGATCCAATCTTTAATAGTGATCAGTACCTTTCTACCATCTTTTTCGTTATGAATTTCATGATATGACCCTTCCCATTCAACAAATTTGCAGAGACTGCCTTCCATATTCCCTACCATTCTGCTTCCTGCAATCGTACAGATTCTGTCTTCAGTACCATGCATCAGCAGTAAGGGTTTGCTGTTTCCTGATGGCCCGGAAAGAATCTTTGCAGCAGCATTAAGTGCATCAACTACTGTCAGCACTGATATTTTTTTATGGACCAGCGGGTCCTTAGTGTAAGCTTCAACTTCACTCTCCACGTGAGCAAGATCTTTAGCAGAAAGTCCGGTATCCATTTGAAAATCAGGTTTAACTTTCGCAAGAACAAGTGCAAACATCATCATTGGTTCAGATATCTTTTTATATAACGTTAACCAAGGTGCGGTAATGATATAACCTGCTAATCTCTCTGCGTATGCCCCATCTCTTCTATAATCAAGCCCTATGTTTCCGCCCATACTGTGACCATAAAGGAATATCGGCATGTTTGGGTATTGTAATCCGGCATAATCAATCAGAGCATCAATATCAGAAAACAGATTTTTTCGTGGTGCAGTATGCCCTCTCTTACCGGGAGATTTCCCATGCCCTCTTAAATCCATTGATAACACTGCGAAGTCTGATTCGTTAAAAAATGTTCCTATTTTATCATATCTTGCGGCGTGTTCGCCTATTCCGTGAAGAATGCAAATCACTGCTTTTGGATTCGATTTCTGCCAATGATATCCCTGTAAAACTATTTTATCGGCATTCAGAAAGAATTCCTGATACATATGAAAAACCTCCTTATATATGATTTAGAGCAACGGTTTACTTTTTTAGTCTATCATGTATAACCTGAGCAAACACTATAATTCAGCATTAAATAGTATTACAATTTTGTAACAAACTAACGTATTTGAATATTATGGTAAATTGATACATTTAAATACATATTTGTTGCATTTTGTAAGAGCCTGTATTATAATAGACTTACCTAACAATCCCAAAGCTTTATGAAAGAGATACTATGAAGTAGAGGAACATCGATGAAAAAATTTGTTGACTCACTCAATTACTTTGAGATTCAGGAAAAAAGCAGAATCGTATGTGAACTATGTGGGAGTCCCGAAAAAAACTTGCATTTCAAAGGTAAGCAAATTTGTGAAGACTGTGTGAAGTATATCAAAAATTACTAAACTATCTTATTTCAATTATTTCACTTATTAGTTATTTCTTGGAGTATCTCATTCCCGAAGTTTAATTTAACCATTGAAACGCTGATGCAAAAGCATCAGCGTTTCAAATTTGGCTATCTTACAGACTTGTTAAGTCTCTTTTTTGTTTTTGGTTTCATAACAGAATACCCAAATTTTCCGACTGATTTTGACAAGCCAAAATAATCGCCATGGCTATAACAAAGCAAACCGGCATTTTCAAGCTGAAGTTTCCCGCTTTTATTCATAAGCTCCTCATCAGCATGGACAGCCAATATTTCTGCTATGAACATGTCGTGGGATGGGAACTCCAGAATCTGGGTAACTTTACATTCCACATTTACGGGAGATTCCTTGATCATAGGGCAATTGACATTGATAGCCTGAATCGGCGTTAATTTTTCATGTTCAAATTTATTGATGTCCTTGCCGGATTTTACTCCGCAAAAATCTAACTGTCTGGCAAGTTTTTCTGTTCCAAGGTTAATTACAAACTCTCTATTTTTTTTTAGAATATCATAAGAATGCCTTGATTTCCTAACTGAAATATAGGTCATGGGTGGTTCTGAATTAACGATTCCAGTCCAGGCAATAGTGATGATATTATACTCTTCTCTGCTGGCTCCACAAGATACCATAACTGCAGGAACGGGATAAACCATTGTGCCCGGTTTAAAAGTCACTTTACTCATTTTACCTCCTACTTATTGCTTCTCTCGGCCCCATGCTATTATTTTAATAAACTCATCAGGCAATGCACTGTCGAACTCCATATAAACTCCCGTCCTTGGATGTTTGAATCCTAAGATCTTGGCATGGAGCATCTGGCTTTCAATGCCCAGTATCTTTTTTCGGGGGCCATAGACCTGATCCCCGAGCAGAGGATGATTAAGGTATGCCATATGAACTCTGATCTGATGCGTTCTTCCGGTTTCAAGCTTTACTTCGATATAGGTCAGATTGCCGTAACGCTCAAGAACCTTATAATGGGTGATGGCAGATCTGGAGTTCTGCTTGGTTACTGTCATTTTAAATCTATTGTTTGGATCTCTGCCGATGGGTGCATCAATACTCCCCTCGTCCTCTTTGAAATTATTAAAGACTATGGCGTGATAAAGCCTTGTAATAGTGTGTGTTTTTAATTGCTCTGCCAAAGAGATATGGGTAAAATCGTTTTTTGCAATCATTAAAAGTCCGCTGGTGTCTTTATCTATTCTGTGCACGATTCCCGGTCTGATAATACCATTGATGCTGGATAAATCTTTGCAGTGGTAAATGATTGCATTAACTAAGGTTCCGGTATAATTGCCGGCAGCCGGATGAACAACTAAACCTTTTGGTTTGTCGATTATAATGATATCGCTATCCTCATAAACAATATTAATTGGAATGTTCTCGGGTAAAACATCAAGTACAGTTGGTTCCGGCAGATTGATTTCAACTCTATCCGTACCCTTGACCGCATATTTTTTTGATGTTACTGCAACGCCATTTACCTTAACGCTACCTCCCAAAATAAGCTTTTGGCAATAGCTTCTTGACACCTCAGGAATTAATTCAGGCAAAACAGAATCGATACGTAAACCATCCTGTGTTTGATCTATTATTACTTCATGAATCCTATCCGTCATAGTTCTCCGATTTCTCACTTTTCGTTTTTAGTTCAATGAACATAATATATATGACAAGCACAATCGACCCGATTACTACGGCCATATCCGCTATGTTAAATACCGGGAATCTGAAAAATTTAATTTCCAGATAATCTACAACATACCCCAGCCTAATCCTATCGATAAGATTCCCTATTCCTCCGCTGAAAATAAGGGCGAAACTTAGCAGCATGGTCCAGTGACCTGATTTTATATTTTTTGTCATCAGCCATAGTATTACTGCTGAAACAATAAGGGTTATAGGGATTAGTATGATTTGCCGATTTTGAAGGATACTGAATGCCGCTCCGTAATTATGGATCAGAGTCAGATTAAGTATGCCATCGATCAGCGGTACTGTATAATCCAGAGTCAGGTATGAAACCATCAAATGTTTGATGCCCTGATCTGCCAGGATAATTAGTGCAATTATAAAATAATAAATCATATGCTTTCGGATTATAGAGAAGATCCATCCTCCATCTTTATAGTTTTCATGATTATTGTATTTTTGGCGGTATGATCAAGGTTGACCTTTGTTGAATGAATTGGCTCCTTTGGCTTGAAATCTGTGATGCTGCTGAGATCCTCAAGATCTTTTTCGGAGAATATCTCAGCGCTTAATGTATCAAATTTTTCGAGTTCTGATTCAAGCAATGTCTTAAAACGGGTCTTAAATATGTTTAGCCTTATTTTTACAGCCGAATATTCCTCATTCAATTTCTCAACCGAGTCTCTGGCTTCACGTATAATCAACTGGGCATCCAGTTCGGCATTTTTCATGACCATAGAGGCTCGCTTCTCGGCGCTGGCAGAAATATCATTCATGAGTGACTTTGCCACTTCTAAAGTATCATAAACGGATGCTTCAGAATTCCGATAACGTTCAAGCTCGGCATTCAGAGATTTGATCTGATCTTTTAAGGCGAAATTCTCTTTTACAGTTTTTTCCAAATCCAGCGTTACCAAATCGAGAAATCCATCGACCTCGTCTTCTTTGTAACCCCTTACAACGCGAGAGAACTCCTTGTTTTGTATGTCCAGCGGTGTAATCATGTTTATTTCCTCCTTTATAGAATCATGCGAAGGACAGTAATAATTACCTGATTAAGTATTTGAATGGCTATGACCGCTAAAATCGGTGAAAAATCAATACCATAATTAGCACCAAACCTCCCCATAAGCCTTCTGAAAGGCGCAAGAATAGGTTCTGTCAATTGGGTTAGAATTATTGAAATTTTATTGGTATTCGCATTTCTGCCAAACCAGCTAATAATAATTCGGGCAAAAATGATATAGATAAGAAGCTGAAAAAACATATTAACAGCATTAGTTAAAACATAAAGCACGGTATAGTCCTCCAATTATTTCCATGGGCTTTTGTTGTCATCTCCAAAATCCATGCTTTTATTATCAATATTAGCAGTAACGTCTACATTCTCAGGTGCAAAAATAAAAATGTTATTGGCAACGCGTTGTACATTTCCGTCAAGTGCATAGGTTGCACCGCTTAAAAAATCAAATATTTTTCTCGCAGTATCGGTATCGATTTTTTCAAGATTAATGATAACAGGTCTTTTACCCTTAAGATTATCCACAAGCTTAGGACATTCATCGAAACTTCTTGGTTCGATGACAATCAGCTTAAATTGATTCTTTCCTGTCGACGCTGCTGCCAATCTGCTTTCTGTTTTAGGCTGAGTAAAGGAATTTCTAGGTTCGATCGGCTTATTGAGGTCGGTCTTCGCCGCTGTTTTTTCCGCCTGTTCAGTCTCTTCCTCATCTAATTCTTCAACACCAATCAATACTTTTAGTTTGTTGAATAATCCCTCTGCCATTTTTCTTCCTCCTATTTTAACCCTAAATTCTGCTATAGCTGATAATTTCTATTTCCGAAAATTGCAGATCCGATTCTGACCAGATTCGCACCTTCAGCGATGGCTACTTCATAATCATTGGACATACCCATCGATAAGTATCTAAACTCTAAGTTTGTATCATCTATTATAGAAAAATGATCGTATAAAATTCGCACCTGTCTGAAAAATTGTCTGGTTTTTTCCGGATCGTCCTCAAAGGGTGCAATCGTCATAAGTCCTCTTATCTTGATATTAGGACAGTTGATGAGTATTTCTCGAATCAGGTTTTCTGATTCTTCTGCTGAAATCCCAAATTTGCTCTCTTCCTTTGCCGCATTGATCTGAATCAGAATATCCATTTTTATGCCTGACTGGGCAGCTCTTTTGTTGATTTCTTCAGCCAGTTTAAATGTGTCTACAGAGTGAATCATCTCGACCTTGTCTATGATGTATTTTACCTTATTTGTTTGAAGATGTCCAATCATATGCCACTTCACAGGCTTTACATTATCGTATTTGTCGAGAATCTCCTGAACTTTATTCTCTCCAATATCAGTAATTCCTGCTTCTATAGCAAGATTAATTTCCTCTGTCGATCTTGTTTTTGTAACAGCTACAAGCAGTACGGCCAATTCAGGATCACCAAATTGGGCTGATACATTTCCGATCTTTTCTTGAATCCAATCTATATTATCTTTGATATGTCCCATAACTACCTCCAAAAATATTCATTATTGATTTCGGATTAATTGGGTTTTCCGTTTTTTAGTATCTCATCATAAACATCAACAGTTTCAATTTTCTTGCTTTCATTTCCCTGGGTTTCATAGAAGAATGCACTTTCAACAAGGGAATAAGTTCCATCTGAAGTAATTATTTTAACCGGTTTAAAAACAAAATTGCCGCTGACATTTTTGACATAAACGCCAGTCTTATCGCCGATGGTTTTAATACTCTCATTGGCTACGAGAAGACCTTTGTAGTCCGCAATGACAATCTCCGCTGTTACTTTTCTAAGCTTTGCCATTTCAGGGCTGTAATGATCGAACTTTAGGATAACCATAAAATCATCATTGCTTTTGATAATATCGTCGATACTGCCGGCAACTGAACCCGACTCAAAATTTATATGGACTTTTCTGCCCTTTTCATATTTTATAATAGTTTCTTTCTTTATCCAGGTCACGATATACCATTCATCACTATTGACTATTTTATATATCGGTTCACCAATTGAAGCAGTTTCTCTGCTAATATTTTTAACTTCGATTTCCAGTTTGTTCACAGTCTCTTTATCCAGCGTTTTCATTGTCTCAGGATTGAAAAAACCTTCCTGTCCATCTGTAAAATAGCTGAGCATACCTCTTTTTTCGGCATTATAAGCAATTGAATCAGATGCAATTGCTAAAACCTTACTTCCTGCTCGCAACTGATCTCCCTCAGAAGCAAAATATTGAATTTGTCCCGCATTATTTGCATTATAGACGGTTTCTGTCCTCACAAGATAGCAGGTAATAGTGTCCTTTGTCTGAATACCGCCATAATTAAGAATATCCGTCTTTCTAAAAGCTTCAGATACATTCGGCAATAGATATATCCAGGCAAATAATATCGCAACCACCAGCGCATAACTCAGCAGGATGATTTTGGTTTTACTCTTTTTAGAAGGTCTATTCGTTATTTTCGCAGCCACTTTTATATTTCTCCAGTATTTTATGTTCCTCCTTGGTTAAATCACCAGGGTGAACACAATATTTTTTAAATAGATCCGCTCTCCTATTTTTTGTGAGTTTAATTGATTCTTCATACTGCCAATGATGAATTAATTTGTGATGCCCGGAAATTAAAACCTCCGGTACGGACATGCCTTCGTAGTCTCTGGGCTTAGTGTACTGTGGGTATTCAAGCAATCCGGAATAAATAGACTCCTCACGATGAGCGGCATCACTCCCAAGCACTTCAGGAAGCATCCGTGCAACCGAATCAATGACAACCAGTGCCGGTATTTCCCCTCCGGTCAGGATATAATCCCCAATGGAGATCTCTTCCATCTGCCAATAGTCCAAAACGCGTTGGTCGATGCCTTCATAATGACCACAGAGTATGATAATCTGTTCTTCGGCGGCAAGATTTTCGATTAGTTCCTGATCTAAAACCTTACCCCGCGGTGACATATAAATCATTTTTTGACCTTTTGCATTTAGACTGTCCAATGCGCGAAAAATCGGATCTGCCATCATAATCATACCTGCGCCGCCTCCGAATGGATAATCGTCAGCCTTGTTATGCTTATCCTGGGTAAAATCTCTAATATTTATCAGCTCAATAGCCAATAGCTCTTTTTCCTGTGCTCTTCCTATGATGCTTTCCGATAATACAGTTGACAGCATCTCAGGGAAAAGTGTCAGGACTTTAATTGTCATCATTTTATATCAATCCTTCAATGAGATGAATTTTCATAATACCTTGTCCAATATCGATAGCCAAAATAAATTCTGATACAGCTGGGACTAAAAACTTAATACCATCCCCAGTTTGGATTTCATAAAGATCCTGAGATTTATTTTGTATAACGTCAGTGAGTTTGCCAATAAACGTGCCATCTTCTGTATTGACCGTAAGGCCAATGAGGTCCGCTATATAATAGGTATCATCCGGAAGTTTTCTAGCACTTGCCTTATCGATCAGCAAAAAACTGCCCCTGAGTTTTTCTGCTGATGTACGATCATCGATGCCCGCAACTTTAAGGATTACCACATTATTGTTTCCATAACGTACTTTCTCGATTTTATAAGTAGCATGACCGATCATGACCTCTAAAAGTTCTTCAAATCTCTCTCTATAATCCGTATAGGGATAAACTTTCATCTCGCCCTTAAGTCCAACCACGCTAACAATCTGTCCAAGTTTAAGCTGCTCCATACCTTTTATCCTTTGGGTAAATAGGGACCTTCCCTTTGATCATTAAAATCATCAAAGCGAACGTCCCTACATCAGTGTTTTATTGAATAATTTCGACTAGGACTCTTTTATTGTCTTTGGTGGCCGCTGCCTTGACAACAGTTCTTAGTGCCTTGGCTATTCTTCCCTGTTTCCCAATTACTTTTCCCATATCCTCGGGAGAAACCTTGAGTTCAAGGATGATAGTCTGGTCACTGATAACTTCATTGACAACAACTTCGTCAGGAAAATCAACAAGTGCTTTTGCAATTGCTTCTACTAATTCTTTCATAGGATCATCGCTCCTTAATTAGATAATTCCTGCTTTCTTCAACAGACTTTTAACTGTTTCAGTAGGCTGTGCTCCATTTGATATCCATTGTTTAGCCTTATCTCCATCGATTTTAACATCCGCCGGATTTGTCAGCGGATTATAATAACCGATTTCTTCGATAAACTTGCCGTCTCTTGGTGAACGGGAATCAGCCACAATAACTCTATAAAAAGGTTTCTTATTAGCGCCCATTCTCTTTAATCTGATTTTTACTGCCATTTTTTTCACCTCCAACTATTTAATTATTCTTGAGATGTTAGGGTTTAATCCCTTTCATCTATCTATGTTAAACTCAGTATTGCTGAATTTAATCAATTATTTTATTGAAAACCTCTGAACATGCTGTTTCTCTTATGCTTTGGCCCGTTGACAAACTGTTTCATCATCTTTTTAGCATCTTCATATTTTTTTATTAGAGCGTTGACTTTACTGACCGTAACCCCTGCACCTGCTGCAATTCTTTTTCTTCTGCTGGCGTTTAGTACTGACGGGTCTTTGCGTTCGCTCGTATTCATTGATTGAATAATAGCTTCCATGTGAACAAATTCCTTTTCATCCACATTAGCCTCCTGAAGCGCCTTGCTGTTCATGCCGGGAAGCATATCCATCATCTTTGCGATGCCCCCCATTTTTTTGATTTGGCCAATCTGGTCGAGAAAATCCTGAAGTGTGAATTCATTTTTTTTCATTTTTCTTTCGAGTTCAGCTGCATTTTTCTCGTCAAAATGGTCTTGTGCCTTTTCAATCAGGCTCATCATGTCGCCCATACCAAGTATTCTTGAGGCCATTCTTTCCGGATGGAATTGTTCAAACGCATCAGATTTTTCACCGATGCCCACAAATTTAATGGGCTTACCCGTTACCGCCTTGACTGACAGTGCCGCTCCACCTCTTGAGTCGCCATCCAGTTTGGTCATGATAATGCCATCTATTCCCAGCTTGCTGTTGAATCCCTCTGCTGCATTAACGGCATCCTGTCCAGTCATGGCATCGACAACCAGTAAAATTTCGTGAGGTTTGGTACGGGCTTTTATTCTGACCAGTTCCTCCATCAGTTCCTCATCAATATGAAGCCTTCCGGAAGTATCCAAAATCAGAACATCATAACCCCGGACTTCAGCATCCTTTACTGCATGTTCAGCAATGACTTCCGGTTTGTCGGATTCTCTCATGGTAAAAACTGGAACGCCAACCTTCTCACCGACTATTTCCAGCTGATCGATCGCAGCAGGTCTATAAACGTCACAGGCGGCAAGCATTGGCTTTTTGCCGTTCTTTTTAAGATAGGCTGCCAGTTTGCCACAGGTGGTCGTCTTTCCGGTGCCCTGAAGTCCAACCATCATAATTACTGTAAAACCTCTGGGAGAAAAAGTCAGCTTACTGTTCGTACCGCCCATTAATGAGATTAACTCCTCATTGACGATCTTAATGACCTGTTGTCCCGGCGTTAGGCTGGTCAGAACATCTTGTCCCAGGGATTTTTCTTTTACTCTTTCAACAAAGTCTTTTACCACTTTAAAATTGACATCAGCTTCAAGCAGCGCCAGCTTTACTTCACGCATAGCATCATTGATATCCGATTCAGTTAGAATACCTTTACCTTTAAGTTTTTTAAACACATTTTGAAGTTTATCCGATAGTCCCTCAAACGCCATATCTATTTCTCCAATTCATTCCCAAATCTTTTTGATTCTCTACTCGTTCATTTTATCCATAATAATCTTTATTTCCAAAAGTCGTTTTTGCAGGGTTATATCTGCTCCAGATTCTGATAAGGCATCCCTGATTAAGTCGTTTATCTTCCGGATAGCTTCATCTGTCTCCAGAAATTTATGCGTTAAATCAAGCTTCTCATCGTAATCATGCAAGGTTTTTTCGGCTTTTTTAATTGAATCATATACAGCCTGTCTGCTAATGCCAAGATCTTCTGCTATCTCTGCCAGCGTATAGTTATCTTCATAGTACATCCTGAGTATTTCCTGCTGTTTAGGCGTAAGTAATTGTCCATAGAAGTCAAATAAAAGGCTCATCTCTATGATTTTTTCAAACATTCACGCACCTTCTTTGCAATTAACCTTGTTTAGAATACCATGAAACACGAGATGCGTCAAGCATATTTACTTGACGCATCCGAAATCAATTGTTAATGATTTTAATTAATGCCTGCACTTCTACCATTGAAAAGTATAGGAAATAGGCGAATGTCTGCTGCTGACGAGATCAAGGATAGCATTAGTATCGCTGAGCGGGATACGCGGAATATTTGAAGATAATAATCTCCCCAAAAATGAATTGTTTGCATAAGTAACGTCAACGATTTCGCAGTCTTCAAGGTTGTATTTTGAGACCATGTCTGCCATAGCTTCGTCCTTAGTTCCGATGGCGTCTACAAGCCCATTTGCTAAGGCCTGGTTGGCAGTATAAATCCTGCCGTCGCCTATTTTTTTAACCACTGCCAGATCCAGCTTTCTTTCTTTGGCCACTATACCTGCGAACTGCTCATAGGCTTCATCAACAAGAGATCTGAAAATAGCAAGCTGTTCAGGCGTCATTGGATCTGTCATGCTGCCCATTGCTTTGTTGGTACCCGAAGTTATTGTTTTTGTTTTGACGCCATTCTTTGCGAGAAATTCTGAAATATCATATAAGGTCCCTAATGTGACGCCTATTGATCCGGTCCAGGTATTTCGGTTTGCATAAATCTTCTCTGAAGCAGTTGCGATATAGTATCCCCCGGATGCTGCCATTGAACCCATCGCCGAATATATAGGCCTGCCGGTTTCTTCTTTATATTTAGTGAGTTTAAGATATAGCTCGTCGCTTTCATAAACACCCCCGCCGGGAGAATTTATAAAAAGCATAATAGCTTTATTCAGGGGATCATTGATCAGTTTATCTATTTGATCAAGGGTCCATTGATGCTGAT
>JBBRXH010000030.1:0-12199 GCA_038248565.1 Peptostreptococcales bacterium
GGCATCATAAAGCAGTTTTGCCTTATACTCATTGTTTTTTTGGATTTCGGAAATGCCACCCATTTTTTGAATGTGCTTAAAGACAAGCCCTGCGATGTAGATGGCAAAAGTAGGAGGCGTATTATACATTGAACCATTATCCACGTGGGTCTTATAATCCAGCATTGTAGGAATGTCCGCGTCTGCATGACCGATAAGATCATCCCGCACAATAACGACAGTCAGTCCTGCCGGGCCGATATTTTTTTGCGCGCCGGCATAGATCAGGCCGAATTTTGAAACATCTATGACTTCTGACAGGATGTTGGATGACATATCCGCCACCAAAGGGACAGATCCTGTTTCCGGAATATAGGAAAATTTGGAACCGTAGATGGTGTTATTGGTGGTGATGTGGAAATAGTCCGCATCCTTCGTAAATTCTGATGGGTCCACATTGGGGATAAATGAAAACATACTGTCTTCCGAGGAAGCAACGATATGGACATGGCCAAATTTCTTCGCTTCCTGTGCGGCTTTTTTTGACCACATGCCGGTTATCATATAATCAGCTTTTTTTGAATGACTAAAAAGATTTAGGGGAATCATGGAAAACTGTAAAGAAGCTCCGCCTTGGAGGAAAAGCACTTTATAATTATCGGGGATTGCCATGATTTCTCTCAAAGATGCTTCAGCTGACGCAATGATCTCTTCGAATTCCGCACCGCGATGGGAAAGCTCCATCACTGACATGCCGCAGCCCTTATAGTTTGTAAGATCTTTTGCAGCCTCTTCCATGACCTCTAAAGGAAGCATTGAAGGACCTGCAGAAAAATTATAGATTCGCTCCATGAAATTCACCTCACTTCTGATTTTATTGTACACAATTATAGCACCTTGTGTTAGAATGGTAAAGTGAAAAAATTATCAAGAACACATAGAATAAGGAGCATTTGATGAAATATTTAATTGTGCTTGTTGATGGTGCTGCAGATGAAAAAATCGAAAGCCTTGGAGGCAGGACCCCTCTCGAAGCAGCCCATCTGACTCATATAAATCAGCTGGCCCAAAAGGGTGAAGTCGGACTTGTCAGTACCATACCAGCGGGGATGGCACCGGGTAGCGATACGGCCAACTTATCGGTCATGGGTTACGACCCTGTAGTTTATCACACAGGTAGATCTCCGCTGGAAGCAGTAAGTATGGGACTTGAAATGTCAGAGACGGATGTGGCATTTCGCTGCAATTTAGTTACCCTGACGTCGGAAGAGCCTTATGAAGATAAAATTATACTGGATCACAGCTCGGGAGATATTGCCAGCGAAGAGGCGAAGGTCCTTATAGAGGCTGTGAACAATGCCTTTGGGACAGAGAATATTCAATTTTACCCAGGCGTTAGCTATAGACATGCTATGATCATGAAAGACGGATTTACAGATTTTTATGTGATTCCACCTCATGATATCCTGACCCAAAAAATTGGGGCATATCTGCCAAAGGAGCCAGCCGCAGGTTTTATAGTTGAAATGATGAAGACGAGCTATGACCTGCTGTCAAAGCATCCGATCAATATTGCCAGAAAAGAGAAGGGGCTTAACCAGGCTAATTCCATATGGATCTGGGGACAGGGCAAAAAGCCCAAGCTCAGCTCATTTTACGAGAAATATGGCGTTAAGGGCGCCACGATTGCGGCGGTGGACCTTATAAAAGGTATCGGTCTTTGTGCCGGCCTCGAGGCCATACATGTCGATGGTGCCACTGGCACGCTTCATACCAATTATGAAGGCAAGGCGCTGGCGGCCATGGCGGCATTTAAATCCGGAGCTGATTTCATCTATATCCATATTGAAGCCCCGGATGAATGCTCCCATCAGGGAGATCTCCCAGGCAAGATCAAGTCTATGGAACTCATAGACGAGAAGATTGTGGCGCCATTAAAAGACTTCCTGGCTGCTTCAGGAGAGGCTTACAGGATATTGATTTTACCCGACCATCCTACACCGATGGTCTTAAGGACCCACACTTCAAAACCCGTGCCTTTCGTGCTTTTTGACAGCACGAAGTATCAGAACACTCCTGCCAATGTCTTCACTGAAGATGCCGGAGAACAAGGCAGATTCTTTGACAACGGATATGAGCTCACAGATTATTTTTTTAGAAAATGAGGATTAAAATGAAAAGACTAATGACAGTATTATTGGGGCTTGTAATTGCTATGGGATCAATCAGCTTGACTTACGGTGCCGCGCCGCTGCCAGAGCTGGTAGCAGACACGGCAGTACTCATCGATGCAGCCACAGGACAAGTCCTCTTTGACAAGCAAATGAATAAGCAGAAATTCCCTGCCAGCACGACCAAAGTAATGACATCGCTTTTAGCCATCGAAAACCTTGAGCTCTCCCAAAAGGTGACTATAGATGCTGTGACCCCATATACGAACGGTAGCCGAATTTATCTCATCGAAGGTGAAGAAGTTACCGTAGAGCAGCTGCTCAATGCCACCCTTATAGAATCCGCCAACGATGCGGCGGCTTCTCTGGCAATCCAGGTATCGGGATCCATTCCTGAGTTCGCAAAACTGATGAATAAAAGAGCCAAAGAACTGGGCGCAAAAAATACCAGTTTTACCAATGCAAACGGCCTGCCGGATGTGAACCATCTGACTACCGCCTACGACCTGGCCATGGTCGCCAGGGAGGCTCTGAGGCATGAAGAATTCAGGAAAATCGTAACAACTTATCAGTACACCTTTACTGCAACCAACAAACAGCCGGAGAGGTATCTTTATAACGGCAACAGACTACTCTGGGACACCAACTCAAAAGTGATACAAAACGGCGTATCAATCCCTATTAAGTACGAGGGCGTTACCGGCGTAAAAACGGGTTTTACCAATGCTGCCGGCAGCTGCTTAGTAGCCTCTGCCAAAAGAAACGGCACGGAAATCATCGCAGTTATCTTCCAGTCCGATCCGAATAACTTATTTCTGGATGCCATCAAACTTCTGGACTATGGATTCGCGTCCTATAAGAGCGTTGAAGTTCAGGCCAAAGGCGCACCTATGGGAACTGTGGCAATACTTGGCGGTAAAACCACCAGCATCAAAGCCATAGTCAAAGACAGCGCTCTTGCAACGCTGCCCGTTGAGCTGTCGCCGGATATTCTGAAAACCGTCATCGAGCTACCAAAAAAAATGATGGCACCCATTGAAAAAGATCAAAAGATTGGAAGCATCAAGATTTATGAGACGGACAAGCTGGCCTACGAATATGATCTGGTTTCCGATAGAGCAGTCGAAGAAAGCCTTTGGATGAACTTGCCGGAGTATGCCCTGGGTCTGACCGCCTACTGGCAATATGCAGCAGCGATACTGGCGGCAATCGCCTTGCTTATTTTAGGCCTTAGGATTCATTTTAAAAGGCAGCGGGTGAAGAGGCGCAGGCTGAGGCAAAAAACCCAGAGAATTAAATAGTCCAGGATACAGTCTCTACGGTATATCGCAAATGGTTTTTCCGCTGAATGTTTGAACTCTTTTCGAGAAGAAGAGGGTTTTCCAGTCAATGAGTTAAACCTCTATTAGTTCAACCAGCTTGCGGGGTTGATGCACTTTATTCGTTTGCCATGGTCGCGTTAAGAATAGTAACGCTATTTTTTTACATAAAATATAATGCCAAGACACATACAGGCTACAGATAATGATAGATAAACTGTCACCATTGAAGGTGAAGTGCCATCCTTGAGATAGGTCACTGCAACAGCCGTATTTATAATGGCGGCTGCGAAATATATTAATGGGATAAGCAACTTTTTCATAAAATCACTTCCTTATTGAACGTTAAAAGATACAATCTTTGATGAGAAAACCATCACTTTCCTGAAAAGAGCTCAAACATTCAGTGAGAAAACTATCGTATAATTTTAATTGAAAAGAATACAATCTTTGATGAGAAACCCATCACCTGAACTTTGTAAAAGGGCATCGTTATTAGCGAATAAACCATTTGCGACATACCATAAAGGCGAAGCCGCGTCGCGTCTGGTTTAGGAGCTAATAGCTATGCCCTGATGCACGTAGAGGTGGGTTTTAGATTAAAGACTGTATCCTTTGCTTAGGACTTTTTCAGGCTGCTGAAATCATATTTTTTGTTTCTGGAATGATAATGGGTATGCAGGAGTTCATGGGACTTCTCTCCCAGCGGTGCGCCCAGATAATTATCGTATAATTTCATAACATCCGGATTTTTATGGGATTTTCTAAGGGGCAGATCAGCATCTATCTTATAGAGCGCTTTCATTCTTTTAGCTTTTACCTCAAGGGTTGATTTGATCGGTTGTCCGCCGCCGCCGATGCAGCCGCCGGGGCAACCCATGATTTCTATAAAGGCGTAAGGTGAGGTGCCGTTTTGGATCTGCTTTAACAGAACTTTGGCGTTGGATAGACCTTGAGCCACAGCTACCTTAAGTTCAAGACCATTAAGATCTACGGTAGCTTCCTTGATGCCTTGGAGTCCTCTGACTTCCAGGAAATTCAGTTCATTCAGGCCTTTGCCGGTAATGACTTCATAGGCAGTTCTAAGGGCTGCTTCGGTTACTCCGCCGGAGGCTCCGAAGATAGCGCCTGCGCCTGTTCCGATTCCGAAGGGATTGTCGAACTGGTCTTCTTCAAGATCGGTGAACTCGATACCTGAAGCCTGAATCATTCTGGCAAGTTCTCTTGTTGTTAAGGCAACATCCACATCTCTGACCCCATCCTTTTCGAATTCAGGTCTTTGGGCTTCGTATTTTTTTGCCGTACATGGCATGATGGAAACGGTGAAAATATCCTTAGCATCGAGGCCCATCATTTCCGCGTAGTAAGTCTTGGATAAAGAACCAAACATTTGCTGCGGCGATTTGCAGGTGGACAGATGATCCAGCAGATGGTCATATCTGCCTTCAATGAAGTTGACCCAACCCGGCGAACATGAGGTGATCAAAGGAAGGGTTCCGCCTTCAGTGATCCTCTTGATCAGCTCGCTGGCTTCTTCCATAATAGTTAAGTCAGCAGTAAAGTTGGTATCGAAAACCTGTTCGAAACCTAATCTTCTCAGTGCTGCTATCATCTTGCCGGTAACGATATCGCCCTTTGGCAGATTGAAGGAATCGCCAAGAGCAACCCGGACTGCAGGAGCGACCTGAACGATGACATGTTTTTTTGGATTATATATGGCATCCCAAACCTTATGGGTTTCATCCTTTTCGACGATGGCGCCTGTGGGACATACGGCTGCGCACTGACCGCAGAAAACGCAAAGGGTATCTTCAAGGGGCATTTCGTAAGCCGGGGTAATATTATAATGGACGGATCTGTGGGAATGCGTCAGAACATGAACCTCCTGAGTCTTCTGGCAGGCCTCCACACATCGGTTGCATTTAACGCATTTCGCCGAGTCTCTGACCAGTGAAGGATTGGTATCATCCAGTGGCAGGGCTTCAACGGTATCTTCAAGATTCGTCTTGGAAATATTGAATCTTCTGCAAAGGTCCTGAAGCTCGCAGGTCCCGTTTCTCAGACACTGAAGACAGTTCTGATCATGGTTGGACAAAATGAGCTCGAGAACACCGGCTTGCATATCGCGGACTTTTTTTGTATTGGTCCTGATTTCCATTCCTTCAAAGACGAAGGAGGAGCAGGCGGGAGTCAGCTTCTTGCTTCCAGCGACTTCTACGACGCAGAGTCTGCAGTTGGCTTTAATAGCCTGATCCGGATGGTAACAAAGGTGAGGAATGTTGATATTCACCTTTTTTGCTGCTTCCAGGATCGTGGTTCCCTCAGGTACCACTAGGTCTTTATTATCAATAATTATTTTAATATTTTTCATTCTAATTTCCTCCTTTGACTTCAAATTCTTCAGGGAAGTATTTGATAGCAGAAAGTAAAGTGCTTTGGGCAGTCTCTCCAAGACCACAGAAAGCGCAGTTGCTCATGATATGGGCAAAACGTTCCGCTGTTTCGAGGTCATTAGGATTTTGGGCACCATCGACAAATCTGTCAACAATTCTTAAAATCTGACGGTTGCCTTCGCGACAAGGTGTGCATTTGCCGCAGCTCTCGTGAATAAAGAAGTCCTGGATGGATTTAACAAAATCGATGACTCTGGTGCGCTCATCAACGACAAGCACTCCGCCGGAACCAACGGTCAGGCCAACCTTACCAAGGTCTTCGTAGGTATAAGGTGTATCAACTATAGAGGCTGGGCCAATGCTGCCTGAAGCGCCTCCAAGCTGGAAGAATTTGAGCTCGTTGTCGTCAGTGATTCCGCCGCCGATATCATAAATGATTTCTCTGATGGTTAAACCAAAAGGAATCTCGTAGGTTCCGGGCTTTTTGACATTCCCGGCCAAACTGATTATTTTTGTGCCAGGAGATTTTTCGGTACCATAGGATATATAATCGTCGATGCCGTGGGTTAAAGCAGCAGTTGCAATAGCAAGCGTTTCCACATTGTTGACCAGGGTAGGCAGCTGGAATAAACCGCATTCTTTGATGAATGGGGGTTTGATTCTTGGGCGTCCGCTTTTGCCTTCGATGGATTCAATCAGGGTTGACCCTTCGCCGCAGACATATGCGCCGGCGCCGGAATAAAGATGAATCTCAAAACTGAAGCCTGTACCTAGAATTTTCTGACCCAGGAAACCCTTGGCCTTTGTTTCGGCAATAGCATTCACAATTAGAGGCCTTAAGTGGCTGTATTCCTCTCTGAGATAGATGTAGCCGTTTTGGGCACCGACGGTATACCCGGCGATGATCATGCCTTCAAGAAGCCTGAATGGGTCGTTCTGAAGGATCGCACGGTCTTTAAAGGTGCAGGGTTCGCCTTCGTCCGCATTGCAGATGACGACTTTATTGGCGCCCGGAACAGAAGCAGCCTGGCTCCATTTTCTTCCGGTATCATAAGCGGCGCCGCCTCTACCTTTGATTGAAGCGGCTTTTGCCATTTCTATAATTTCATTGGAGGACATGGTCATAGCTCTTTTGACAGCTGTGAATCCGCCAATAGACAAATAGGAATCAATTGATTTTGGATCGTATTTTCCGAAATTCTCGGTTATAAAGCTTACTGTTTTTGACATGTTGACCATCCTCCTTTATTTATAATTATCAAGAACTTGCTTGACTTTTTCCATTGATGTGAGATGCCCGAAAACTTGTCCGTTTACACGGATGGCAGGGGCGATGTCGCACGCGCCAAAGCAGGCAGTAGGCTCAAGAGCATATTTGCCATCCGGTGTGATCTCGCTTACCTTTATACCAAGCAGTTCCTGCAGTGACTCTTTTAAGACTGTATTTCCCGTTACCTTGCAAACGACGCTGTCACAAAGCTGCACGACGATGTCGGCTCTGGGAACATCAGAAAGGGCGGCATAGAAAGAAATTACGTCATAAATTCTGCTGAGAGGGATATTCATTTTTTGGCTGATATAAGCTGCGACCTCTAAAGGAACATATTGTTTCGGGATGATCGCCTGAACCTCCAGGAGGATTCCTACGAGCTTTGTGGAATTATTGGCGTTATTTGTGATAATTGTGTCAATCTTTGCGGCTATTTCTTTGTTCAGCACTTCAAAAGCTGTTACGTTTGCACTACTCATTAACATTGCTCCTTCCGAAAAATTTTCCCTGTAGTTCTACTTAACAACAAGGATATCGTACTATCTAATATAATATATAAAAACACCGATTAAAGTCAATACTTAAATTGCAAGTATTGAAGGCATTTGTGTAAACGTTTACACTAATGGATACAGTATACAAAGACTCTACACAACTCTGCAAATTCATTGAAAAATCAAGGTGAAAAGGGCATTAGGAAAAAGGACAAATTGGTAATAAAATAACGTTAAATCTATAACGAAATTAGTCAAAAAGCGGAAATATTCTGAAAATACAAGAATGTATCTGCTGCTCGCTTCTCCCCTTGTCTGTTTTTCTCTTTAATAGTATAATAAACCCATTGATTAAAGCCTCTGTGATGGTCGATTTAAGCTGACTGAAACAGAGATAAAAAACAGGAGTGAGGACTTTATGAAAAAGCGTGTTTATATGATCTATACAGGCGGGACTATCGGCATGACCAGGACGGAAAATGGTTACGCGCCCAAAAAAGGCTATCTTAAGCAGGTGCTTTCAGAGATGAGAGAACTGGGCGACGAAGAAATGCCTGATTACACTTTGCATGAGTATGAACCTCTTCTGGATTCTTCAAGCATTTCATTTAGTGAATGGATCAAAATCGCACGGGACATCAAAGCACATTATCAGGATTATGATGGATTCGTCATCCTTCATGGAACAGACACCATGGCTTACACTGCCTCAGCCCTGGCCTTCATGCTGGAAGGATTAACGAAGCCGGTTATATTGACTGGCTCGCAAATTCCTTTCTGTGAAATTAGAAACGACGCTCGGGACAATCTGATCACCGCCATGCTTTTGGCCGGGAATTACAATATTCATGAAGTTTGCCTCTTTTTTGGATCGACCCTGCTGCGCGGATGCCGCAGCACTAAAGTCAGCGCCAGCGGCTTTGATGCTTTTGAATCACCAAATTATCCGGCTCTTGGCAATGCAGGCGTAGATATCCTGGTTGGCGAAAATTGCCTTTGCGAACGTATACCGGCAGATCAGGAGAAGGGCCTCAAATTGTTTGAGTTTAAAGAGCAGCAAATAGCTGTGCTGAAGATATTCCCTGGTATTCAACCGGAAATTTTCAATAATATTATCACAACAAAGCTTAAAGGCATCGTTGTTGAAGCTTTTGGTTCGGGCAATATTCCGGGAACTGACGGCAGGCTGCAGGAAGTATTCCGTAAAGCTGCAGAGAATGGTACCGTCATAGTCGTTTGCACCCAATGCCTTAAAGGCAGCGCGGTGGTGGGTGAATATGAAGCCAGCAAGGGGCTTGCTGATGCCGGTGCAATCAGCGGATATGATATGACCGTTGAGGCTGCTGTCGCCAAACTCTATTATCTGTTGAGTAAAAATTATAACATGGCAGAAATAAAAGCTTCAATGCAGCGTGATTTGCGGGGCGAGATGACCAGAGGAACGCTAAGATCCAGTGAAAGAGAGTGAATGCGGATGAGCCGATTTTTGACGAAGCAGGCCCAGGCCCTTGATCCTTATGTGCCTGGCGAACAGCCGAAAGACAGAGAATACATTAAGCTGAATACCAATGAAAATCCTTACCCTCCTTCAAAGGAGGTGGGCCTTGCCATTGATGCCGAGTTAGAGCATCTGAATCTCTATCCGGATCCGGAGTCGACGGTGCTGAGAGATACTTTGGCAGAGTTTTACGGGCTTTCTTCAAACCAGGTCTTCGTGGGAAATGGCTCTGATGAAGTGCTGGCTTTTGCTTTCCCTGCTTTTTTTTCAGGTGGAAGCGTCTTGTTTCCCAATATTACCTACAGCTTTTACCCGGTTTTTGCTGGATTGTTTGACACAAATTATAGTGAAATACCACTCAAAGCAGACTTTTCCATCGATGCCGGCGACTACTGCGAGAATAAAAAGATCCCTGCAGGCATTCTTATTCCAAATCCCAATGCGCCTACGGGAAGATATTTGAGCCTTTCGGAGCTTGAGAAGATCATCAGCTTAAATCCGGGCACATTGATACTCGTGGATGAAGCCTATATCGATTTTGGCGGAGAGTCTGCCGTCAGTCTCATCAGGAAATATTCCAATCTGCTGGTGGTTATGACCTTATCAAAATCCCGCTCACTGGCTGGTCTTCGGGTCGGTTTTGCCATGGGCGACAAGGAGCTTATTGATGGACTTAATCGGGTAAAAAACTCATTTAATTCCTATACCATAGACCGTTTGGCAATGGTTGGGGCAGTAGCCTCCATCAAGGATGACGCCTATTTTCAGCAAACGCGCCAAAAGATCATAAAGACCAGGGAATTTGTGACTAAAAGCCTCGAGAGTATGAACTTTTATGTGATACCCTCTCTGGCCAATTTTCTTTTTATAAGACATCCGGGAAAATCCGCAGAAGTTCTTTTTAGTGCACTTCGGGGCAGGGGGATTCTGGTGCGCTATTTTAAAAAGCCGATAATCGATCAGTTCCTGCGCGTCACTATTGGGACAGATGAAGAAATGAAGCTATTTCTTGAAGTGATGGGAGAGCTGATAGACTGATGTTTGATATCAGGGAAAATCTCAAAAATCTTCCGGATAAACCGGGAGTTTATATTTACAGAGACGCCTTCGGAGAAGTGATTTATATCGGTAAGGCCATTTCCCTGAAAAACAGGGTAAGGCAGTATTTTCAGTCGCCTTCATCCTTGGCACCGAAAGTTCGGGCCCTGGTTTCCCATATTGACGAATTTGACTATATCATTACGGATTCTGAGATGGAAGCCCTGATTTTGGAATGCAACCTGATCAAAAAACATATGCCAAGATATAATATTCTGCTCCGGGATGATAAAACTTATCCCTATATAAAAATCACGCTGAATGAAGCCTATCCGAGGCTGATCAAGACCAGAAAAGTCTATCACGATGGCTGCAAATATTTCGGACCTTACACGGACGTGGGAGCGGTCAATCAGATTATAGATCTTCTAAACCGTATCTATCCCCTTAAAAAATGTTCGTCCCAACGGTTTCCCCAAGGCTTCAAGCCTTGCCTGAACTACCATATCGGTCAGTGCATCGGTGTCTGCACGGGAAACGTCAATAAAGAGGAGTACAAAGGAATCATTGATGAGATGACGGACTTCCTCCAGGGGAAGAACGGTAAAATTCTGGCAAGCTTATCAGCCAATATGAATCAGGCTGCTGCCACTATGAATTTTGAAAAAGCAGCTGAATACAGGGATTATATCAGTGCGGTTCATGCCATCGGCGAGAAACAGAAGGTAGTACTAAACGCAGAATTGGATATCGATGTCATTCTGACGACCCAAGTTGAGTCCGGACAGCAGCCCGGCGGTTCAGAACACGGCAGCATAGAGAAAGAAGGTACTGAAGAAGGCATCCTAGCATTAGCCCACGGACTTATTTTTTTTGTCAGGCAGGGCAAACTCAGCGGCAGAGAGAATTATCAGCTCCAGACCCTTCTTGATGAAGGACCGGAGAAAATTCTGACCGCCTTTATCGAGCAATATTATTCAGATATGAACTTTGTTCCAAAAGAGATTCTCGTGGAAGAGGAAATAAAGGATAAAGCCTTACTTGAAGCTTGGCTTTCAGAGCTAAAAGGCAGTCAGGTAAAAATTACTGTGCCAAAGAGAGGCGAGAAGAAAGCCCTTCTTGCCATGGCGAAGAAGAATGTTCAGGAGCTTTCTAGGTCTCTTACGGAACGTGCATCCCATCAGAAAGAGAAAATGAGCGCCATCACCAACGCACTGTCCGGCCTTATTTCAGATGAGCAAAAAAAGATCAGGCGCATAGAAGCCTATGATATTTCCAACACCAGTGGAGCTGACAGCGTTGGCGTCATGGTGGTATTCGAGGATGGTAAGCCAAAGCGCAAGGATTATCGCAGATTCAGAATAAAGACCATCGAAGGCCCCAACGATTATGGCAGCCTTCAGGAGGTCGTCTACAGAAGGTTCACAAGATACCTGGCAGCGGATGCCGGCTTTTCAGAATTGCCGGATTTGCTCCTGATCGACGGGGGCGAGAACCAGGTCTCCGTGGTTAAGCAGGTGCTTGTTGCAATGAAAATAGACATTCCTGTGGCAGGTATGGTTAAAGATGACCGCCATAGAACCAGAGGACTTGTTTATAGGCAAGCAGGAAAAAGTGAAACTGAACCGGAATCAGGCAAGCGGAACATGACCGAACTGATTCTGCGGGATGAACCAATATTATTCAATTTCATCGCTAAGGTTCAGGAGGAGGTCCACCGCTTTGCCATCGGCTATCACCGCGGCCTGCGGATAAAGACTCTTCAGAAATCAGCCCTTGACGACATAGAAGGAATCGGCATAAAACGCAGGAATGCCTTGCTTAGCCATTTCGGAAGCATTGAAAAAATAAAGGCGGCCAGCCTTGAAGAATTGTGCGGGGTGCCGGGCATGAATAAAAAAGCCGCTGAAAAAATAATTTTATTTGAAAAATAAACAGTTAGATGGTATAGTTATTTAAAATAATGAAAAAGGAGGTAATTACTATGGGAGATGAGACAGGCACGCCAGGCGGATGCAGCGAAGATTGTTGCTGTGA
>JBBRXH010000031.1:0-12120 GCA_038248565.1 Peptostreptococcales bacterium
GACGATGCGATCAGAGGCAATATCATCAAGGAATCGGATCTTCCTATCGAGAGCGTCAGGATCCTTGGGGCAAACCACAGAACGCGTATAAATACTTTAGTTATGGATCTAGTCAAAAACAGCGATGGACAGGATGAAATAAAAATGAGCGATTTATGCAGCGTTCAAATGGATAAACTGCGCACCTATATGTTCACCAATGTTTACCGAAGCAGTGTGGTAAAAAAAGATGAGGAACTTGAAAAAATAGAGAGGATGATAGAATCCCTTTATAATTTCTATAACGCCGATCCGGATAAGATGCCTACAGAAAGGCGAAATATGATAGATGAATTTGGTGTTGCAGAGGTTGTAAAAGATCATATAGCAAGCATGACGGACAGATACGCCTTAAATAACTATATCGAGCTATTCATACCGAAAGGATGGAAATAACTTTAAAAAATTTAATTGCATAATAAAAAAAGGAAGACTCCGACTTTTGCAGAATAAAGAACCTAGACTGAGTTAAGAGGGTTGGATGTGAGTACTGGGAACAGAGATAATATCGTCGATGAAATCAAAAGCAGGTGTAACATTGTCGATGTGATTGGCCGGACCGTCAACCTAAAGAAGACGGGCAGCAATCATAAGGGGCTATGCCCTTTTCACAGTGAGAAAACGCCTTCTTTTGTTGTTTCAGAGGATAAGCAGATTTTTACCTGTTTCGGCTGTGGGGCTACCGGTGATGTTATAGAATTTGTCAAGAAGCTCAATAATCTGGATTTCAGGGAAACCACTGAGCGAATGGCAGAGGAATACGGTATTGAAATCAAGGATCAAAGCTTTGGAGATGAAGCAAAGAAGTCAGCCTTGTACGACATTAATCGCGAAGCTGCACTGTATTACTATCGATGTTTTTCCGATAAGGATAATAAAGGTCAGTCTTATATGGTAAGTCGCGGACTGGAAACCGGAACGCTGAAAAAATTCGGCATTGGTTATGCGAATGAAGAATGGGATAGCCTTTATAGGCATTTTCTAAACCTTGGTGCGGATATTGATAACCTTCTGGAATTAGGACTTGTTACCAAGTCAAAAGACCGCTATTATGATAAATTCAGGAATCGGGTCATATTTCCGATAATCAATACACGAGGCAAGGTTATAGGATTTGGCGGCAGAGCACTTGGTGATGACAATCCCAAATATCTCAATTCCGCTGAATCAGCAGTTTTTCTAAAAAAGTATAATCTTTATGGCCTTAATATCGCGAGACAGGATATCGGCAAAATGAATTACGCCATTATAGTGGAAGGTTATATGGATGTCATCTCACTTTATCAGCATGGTATAAAAAATGCCGTTGCCTCTCTTGGAACAGCATTAACCACCAACCAGGCAGCTATGATTAAGCGATACACGGACAATGTGATTCTGGCCTATGATGGTGATGAGGCAGGTATGTCAGCAGCGTTGAGAGGCATGGATATACTCCAGGAAGCCGGCTGCAAAGTTAAAATACTTCAGGTCAAAAATGGCAAGGATCCGGATGAGGTTGTTAAAAAATTTGGCAAAGATGCCTTTTTAAAGCTGGTGCGTGAAGCATTACCGCTCGTAGATTATAAAATCGAATTGATTAGGCAAAAATGTAATCTCGATAGCATTGAGGGCAAGCTTGATTTCATAAAAGAAGTCACACCACTGCTTAAAAAAATAAAAAGCCCGGCAGAAGCGGAAGCCTATATTAAAAAAATAGCTATGGAAACCAAAATATCAGAAGGGGCACTGCACCTTGAAGTATGGGGAAGCTCAAATAGGGCTTCTGAAAAGAAGATTCAGGGGCTGCCGGAAAACAGCAAGCCAAAAGACTCAAATGCATTTTTAGAAAAAACACTAATTAAACTTATGATTGTCAAAAGCGAATTTGTTCCCCGAGTTAGACCATATTCTTCAATATTCAACATAGCGGGCTGCTACCGCATCTATAACGTCATTAGCGCCTTATATAAAGAAGATGCAGAGATTGATGTCAAAAAGCTGGAGGATAGCATAGATAGCGAGGATAATCTTCTCCTTGCGGATATCCTTCAGAATATTTATATCGCAGATAAAGAAGATCGTGTTTTTGATGGCTGCATCAATAAAATAAAAATGGCAGAACTGGCGCGAAGGCAAACAGAAATTCTGAATATTTTATCAATGGCGGATGAAGAGATGGAAAAAGATAAAATACAGGAGCTGACCCAGGAACTTATAGATATTCAGGCAAAAACCAGAAATATGCAATGATTCGGTAAACAATTAGCTTAACAGAGATTAATAAACGGGGGGAGAGCGATTAAATATGAACTTTGAACTAGAAAACAGCAGAGACGATAAAAAATTTGAATATGTGAATGAGATTATTGAAAAAGCCAAACAAAAGGGCGCTATATCTTATAGGGAAATTTCCGATTATCTTGAAAATATAGAGCTCGACAAGGAGCAGATCGATGACCTTTATGATACCTTGATATCCATTGGCGTCGAGATTGTATCTGAGGTTGATCCGGATGATTTTGAAATAATTGCCTTAGACAGCGATCATGAGGATGATATGGAGCTTGTTGTGAGTGATGGCGTGGAAATCGACATTGAGACAGCATTGCCAAAGGGAATAGCTGTTGATGACCCGGTACGCATGTATCTCAAGGAAATAGGAAAAGTACCACTCCTTAATGGCGATAAGGAAATAGAACTCGCCAAGCGGATGGAAGCAGGGGATGATGAAGCTAAAAAGGAACTCTGCGAGGCTAATTTGCGTTTGGTTGTCAGCATTGCAAAAAGATACGTTGGAAGAGGGATGCTTTTTCTTGATTTAATACAAGAGGGAAATCTTGGACTGATTAAGGCTGTAGATAAATTTGATTGGCGTAAGGGCTATAAATTTAGTACCTATGCCACCTGGTGGATCAGGCAGGCAATCACCAGATCAATAGCAGATCAGGCGAGAACTATCCGTATCCCTGTACATCTGGTTGAAACGATCAATAAACTGATTCGTATTTCAAGACAGTTGCTTCAGGAATTTGGAAGAGAACCTACGCCGGAGGAAATTGCAGAAGAGATGGATATCCCTGTGGAAAAAGTAAGAGAAATCCAAAAAATCGCTCAGGAGCCGGTCTCGCTGGAGACGCCAATTGGTGAAGAAGAAGATAGCCATTTGGGAGATTTTATCCCGGATGAAGATGTACCGGCACCAGCTGATGCAGCGGCATTCTCTATGCTCAAGGAACAGCTGGTAGAAGTTTTGGACACATTAACTGACAGGGAGCAAAAAGTTCTAAAACTAAGATTTGGACTTGAAGATGGTAGAGCCAGAACCCTCGAAGAAGTTGGCAGAAGATTTGAGGTTACCAGGGAAAGAATCAGGCAGATTGAAGCGAAAGCATTGAGAAAACTGAGGCATCCCAGCCGCAGCAAAAAATTAAAGGATTATTTAGAATAAACCCATGTTGAAATTATCAGATAGACTTAAAGCATTAGCAGATCAAATAAAGCCCGGTGAACGGGTAGCAGATATTGGAACCGATCACGCCCAGCTGCCGATTTACCTTACGCAGCAGGGCGTTTCTCCATATGTGGTATTAAGCGATATAAAAAGAGGCCCACTTAATAAAGCGCGAGAAAATATTGCGCTTTATGCCCCGGAATCGGATTTTGATATTAGGCTTGGAGACGGTCTCGCTACTATATTGGCGGGGGAGGTTGATACGGTTATTATCGCAGGTATGGGCGGAATTCTAATTACTACTATTTTAGCAGCCGACCTTGATAAAACAAGGTCAATAAAAAAACTAGTTCTCCAGCCAAGAAAAGATAAAATACTTTTGAGTAAATGGCTGATCCATAATGGTTTTCAGATTGTTGATGAGACTCTTGTTAAAGAAGGACGAAATATTTGCGAGATTCTAGTTGCAAGGCCCTTTCAATCCAATGAAAAAAAAGATCAGTCATTCAATTCGTATTCCGACTGGGATTATGAAATAAATCCTATTTTATGCGCAAAAAATGATCCGCTGCTGCCGGAATTAATTAACCGAAAGATTAATAACGCGCTTAAAATCATTCAAAACCTTAAAAAAGCAGAGAAAACGCCTACTAATACATCTAAAACCGATGTAGCAAATAAACGTCTGATAGCGCTAAAAGGCTATCAGTCATTTTCAGCAAAGGAGAATGAGTATCATGGCGATCGAGATTGAAGAGCTTTGTATGATTTTAAACACGATTTCACCCGAGAACCTTTCAGAAACATGGGATCATAGCGGAATCCAGCTTAAAACCGGGCTGAAACACATCGCTACAATACTTGTAAGCCTTGACATAACCGAAGAGGTTATAGATGAAGCTGTGTTGTGCAAGGCAGATATGATCATAACCCACCACCCATTAATCTTTAGTGAGCTTTATAAGATTGACAATAATACAGTTATAGGAAGCTCTATCATAAAGCTTATTAAAGCAAATATCAGTGTTTATGCTTCGCACACGGCATTTGATAATGCCAAGGATGGTAATAATGACTATTTAGCCAAATTACTCGGTTGTGATAGCGTTATCTTTCTAAACGAGGGCGCTGAAGAAGAAAATAGCAGCAAGCTAGGCAGAATCTGCAGATTGGATTCGCCTATAACACTCACTGAAATGGCTAAAAAGATTAAAAAGGTGCTATCTATAGAAGCCCCTTTAAATTGTGTCGGAAACCCTCAATCTTTGGTTCAAAAGGTGGCCATATGTACAGGTGCAGGCGCAGACTTAATAGATTATGCTAAAGCGGCCGGATGCGATTTGTTCATAACGGGTGATGTCAGATACCACGATGCTCAGCGCGCTAAGGGAATAGGGCTTGCGCTCATTGACGCAGGGCATTATCACACAGAGAAAATCTTTATTAAGAATATGGCCAATCAGCTCAGAGACAAAATTAAAAATAAAGCGACAATACTGGAATCGAAAGTAGACCAGAATCCATTTATTGTGCTATAATCACCTTGTGAGTAAGTCAGACAATCGCATGCTTAACGGTATGAGGAAAGTCCGAGCTCCACAGAGCAGGGTGCCGGATAACATCCGGTGAAGGCAACTTCAAGGAAAGTGCAACAGAAAGATACCGCCAGGAAAACCTGGTAAGGGCGAAATGGTGAGGTAAGAGCTCACCGGCAGGCTGGCAACAGTCTGGCCATGTAAACCCCATCCGGAGCAAGACCAAATAGGGCACTAAAGGCGATTGCTCGTCGCTGCCCGGTAGGTAGGTCGCAAGAGCGCACTGGCGACAGTGAGCCTAGATAGATGATTGTCAGATACAGAACTCGGCTTATAGACTTACTCACTTTACTAAAGAGCATGATTTGCAAAAGGTCATGCTTTTGTCCGATGAGGTGTAAAATGAAAATTATTACTTGGAACGTCAACGGTATGAGAGCAGTTCTCGGCAAAGGGTTTATCGAATTTGCATTGGAGAATGCCCCGGATATGCTTTGCGTACAGGAAACTAAAATGCAGAAGGGGCAGGCGGAGGTAGATTTACCCGGATATAGCGACTATTGGAACAGTGCAGTTAAAAAAGGATATTCCGGTACGGCCATATTTACTAAAATCCAGCCTATTTCAGTTAAGTACGACATTGATCATCAGGGGCATGACCAGGAAGGCAGATGCATAACACTTGAATTTGAACAGTTCTATTTAGTCAATGTTTATACCCCAAATGCCCAGGAAAAACTGGCAAGAATCCAATACCGACTGGCTTGGGAAGACGATTTTAGGGACTATATCCATGATTTGGATAGTAAAAAACCGGTAATTGTTTGCGGTGATTTAAACGTCGCTCATAATGAGATTGACCTAAAAAATCCTAAAGCTAATCGTGGGAATGCAGGCTTTTCAGATCAGGAGCGCGGAAAAATGACTGAGCTCTTAGAATCCGGATTTGTCGACAGCTTTCGCTATATGTATCCTGAAGCAAAGGATGCCTATACCTGGTGGTCCTATAGATTCAATGCAAGAGCAAATAATGCCGGATGGCGTATTGATTATTTTATCCTCTCAGAGCGTATAAAAGATAAAATTTCCGATCAGGTTATCCATATGACCGTACTTGGCAGCGATCATTGCCCTGTTGAATTAACGATCAGCTTATAGAGCATTTCAATTATTTGCATTCGTAATTCAGCGGGTGTAAAATGATATAAAGGAGGGGATTTTAATGTTATCAGTATTAGAATTAGAAAGGCTTAGAGATTCTTATAAACCAGATAAAATAGAGTATTTGTTGGTAGGTGAATCGATTCCATCAAATATAACATTTTTTTATACAGCGAACTCGCCGCTGTATAAATATACAAAAGAAGCTTTCGAAGAGGTCTTTAGCGGCGAGGAATTTACACTCGAGCTTTTTAAACAAAAGGGATTCTATTTGTTTGATTTAGCGGAACCGGTGGCAGGGATGGGCTATAAGCAAAGGATTAATGCCGTTGCTGAAGGAATTCCCAAGCTGGCAAGGTTCATAGAACGCGAGAAGCCAAAGTACATTCTTTCGGTAAAAAATTCGAATTTAAACGCCATCGTTATGGCCAATGCTGAAATCGGAGACATGATACCAGATGAGTGCATCTTCGATTTACCCGCTCCGATATTTGGAAGCCATCATTATTATAAGGATAAGCTGGTACTGGCGCTTAAAGAGATTTATAATATCGGATAAACAATATCAATCAGATCCTTATTTCTATCATTGGAATCAAAACGCACCAAGTCGTATATTATAGGATCTTTAATCAGTCGTTTCCAGACGGTATAAACAACTTGACTGTATGAAGGCATTAGCTGCGTTTTGTTTTCAATAAGAGGGCAAAGGTAGGGCAGTTCAGAGGTATACCGAATGATCACCAGAAGGCCGTCTTCAGTTAAATGAGGTGCCAACGGAAAAAAACGGCATTGGAGGGGTCTTAGCTTTCTTGGACAATTCGGAGCATTGGTGCAGCGTATAAAATGAATTTTGCCTGTCCAGGAGTCAGGAAAGTCAAAATCAAGGGCACTCTCAATTTGCCATTTAAGCCAAGTCTCTTTGCGGGAGAACATTTTTTCTTCGCCGGGTAGAAGGTAGATGCCCATATTGGCATCTGTGCTACTGCAGCAAGCTGCGCCACATAACAGACCGCAATCTGTCTTAAGTGGGCTAACCTTATCAAGAAGCCGGTATATTGCCATATAAGTAGTTTTTCTTATCGATGTTTTCATAAGATATATTGTAACAGATTAAACCGGGTTTTAGTAATGAATTAGTATTATCAGATAACTATTAATCGATGACCATTTTGATAAAAACAACGGATTAATCATCTTTCTGAAGGAGGGTAATCATATGTTGAAAGTCGGAGAAAAGGCACCGGATTTTACTTTGCCAAATCAAAATAATGAAGCCGTTTCCCTTTCTGATTATTTAGGGAAAAGACTGGTCTTGTATTTTTATCCGAAAGATTTCACGCCAGGCTGTACTGAGCAGGCGATAGCTTATTCCAATGGGTATGATCAAATTGATGAATTACAGGCAGTAGTGGTTGGCGTCAGCAAAGACAGTCCCAAAAGCCATGCAGATTTTATCAAAAAAAACAATTTAAAATTTAGCTTATTGAGCGACGAAAGCCTGGAGATTATCAAACTCTACGAAGTCTGGAAAAACAAGAAGCTCTATGGAAAAACTTTCCTGGGTGTTGTGCGTTCTACTTATATTATAGATGAAAAAGGCATCATTCAGGCAGTCTTTGCCAAAGTAAACCCTAGTAAAGACTTGGAGGCAGTTCTCAGCTCCTTAAGCAAACTTTAGGACAGTAAAACAGCTGGCACATTTATGAAAAACTCGGGCTATATGTTATAGCTTTGAGTTTCATTAAGGGAATAACCTGAAAGGTTCATAGCAATGTGAACTTTTCTTTCTTGGAACTTCATGGTATAATTCACATTTGTAGGGTAATAGTATATGGACTTATTACTGTGTTAGGGGACTTGAATGAAATTAGGAATTGACGTCGGATCGACTACGGTAAAACTGGTTTTACTAAACAAATCAAACGAAATTTTATTTAAAAGATATGACCGTCATATGTCCAATATATTTGATAAAGTGACGGAGCTTATAAATGAATTGTACTTGGAGTACCCGGAAGCAACTGTAACAGTAACGATTACCGGATCCGGAGGCCTTTCGCTTTCAAGCTTGCTTGACATACCCTTTGAACAGGAAGTTATCGCCTGCAGCAAGGCTGTTGAAACTTTCATTCCAACCACAGACGTCGCAATAGAGCTTGGTGGAGAAGACGCCAAAATAACCTTTTATGGCGCTGCCATTGAACAGCGTATGAATGGAACCTGTGCAGGCGGAACGGGTGCTTTTATCGATCAGATGGCCATGCTCCTGAATACGGATGTAGAGGGTTTGAACAACTATGCCAAAAAATACAAGGTGCTCTATCCAATTGCAGCACGATGTGGGGTTTTTGCCAAGACAGATATTCAGCCGCTAATCAATGAAGGAGCGGATAGGGAAGATATTGCAGCTTCAATTTTTCAGGCTGTCGTTAATCAGACGATCAGCGGACTCGCCTGCGGACGACCCATAAGAGGTAATATCGCTTTTTTAGGGGGACCTTTATACTTCCTCTCGGAATTGCGTCAAAGGTTTATAGATACACTTAAACTTACATATAAAACCATCATTTTTCCTGATGACTCGCATTACTATGTCGCAATAGGCGCAGCGCTTCTTTCAGCAAAGAATGAACCAATCTTATTAAGTGCAATTGCCGAAAATGTAAGAAATGGAGAGCACAATAACCTTTCGGAAACTAAGCATCTCGAACCACTATTCAGATCATTTGCTGATTACAAGGAGTTTAATGAACGTCATGCTAAAGACAAAATCAAGCGTCGTGATATAAAAAAAGCACGGGGTAATCTTTATCTGGGCATTGATGCCGGATCCACGACGACAAAAGCTGCGCTAATCGATCAGGAAGGTTATTTGCTTTATTCATTTTATCAAAATAATGAAGGGAAACCCATTGATGCGGTTAAAAAAATGCTTAAGGAACTATACGGATTAAAACCTGAGGTAGCAGTTATAGCGAATTCAACGGTTACAGGATATGGTGAAGGATTAATCAAGGCCGCTTTTGATGTCGACCTTGGAGAAATAGAAACGATGGCGCACTACAAAGCTGCCGAGTCCTTTTTGCCGGGCGTGGAGTTTATTTTGGATATCGGCGGTCAGGATATGAAATGCATGAAAATCCGCGACGGAGCCATTTATAATATCATGCTCAATGAAGCCTGTTCTTCAGGTTGTGGTTCTTTTCTCGAAACCTATGCGAAATCCGTCAATATGGATGTTGAGGGCTTTTCCAATGAAGCGCTCTTTGCCAATTCTCCTGTAGATTTGGGAACCCGTTGTACAGTTTTTATGAACTCCAGGGTCAAGCAGGCACAAAAAGAGGGTGCCACTATAGGGGATATTTCTGCCGGTCTATCCTACTCTGTGATAAAAAATGCTTTATATAAAGTAATAAAGCTTAGAGATCCTGATGAAGCCGGTTCGAGAATTGTCGTTCAAGGCGGAACATTCCTAAATACAGCTGTACTACGCAGTATTGAGCTGGTGCTCGGGAAAAATGTTATAAGACCAGACATTTCTGGAATTATGGGCGCCTATGGTGCTGCACTGATTGCTAAAAATAGGTATGTGGAAAATACAGAGTCTTCCATTATGGATCTTGACGAAATGATGGATTTTGAAGTCGTTAATACAAATGGCAGATGTAAAGCATGCGAGAACAACTGCCTCCTCACCATCAGCAAATTTAACGATGGCAGTAGATACATCACTGGCAATCGCTGCGAAAAGGGGGCAGGTCTTGAACATGCTACGGATAAACTTCCTAATTTGTTTGCCTATAAATATAAAAGACTTTTTCAATATGAACCATTACAATTGAAATATTCAGCGCGGGGGATCATAGGCATACCAAGAGTTATGAATTTATATGAAAACTATCCATTTTGGTTTACGTTTTTTACTAAACTGGGCTTTCGCGTAGTTCTGTCACCGCCGTCATCTAAAGCAATATATGAATCAGGCATGGATACGATTTCCTCAGACACCGCCTGTTATCCAGCCAAACTGGTTCATGGGCATATTAAGTGGCTAATTGAAAATGATATAAAGCTCATCTTCTACCCTTCAATTAATCATGAAATGAAAGAAGACACTACAGCGCCCAATCACTATAATTGCCCCATCATCGCCACATATCCGGAGGTGATCGGCAACAACCTGGATGACGTATTCAGCGACAACGGCGTGAAATTTTTACACCCATTCCTTCCCTATGATATCGATGAGAGACTGATTAGGCGAATGTATGAGACATTAAGGCATCTGCACATTAGGATGGATGAAGTATCTGCAGCGGTAAAAGCCGGACGTGAAGAGGATTCTAAATTTAAGGAAGATGTCAAAAAACAGGGGGCCAAGGCTGTTAAGTATATAAAGGATAATGGTAGAAAAGCCGTGATCCTTGCAGGCCGTCCTTATCATTTGGATCCTGAGATCAATCATGGTATCGATCAGCTTATTATTTCTGCCGGAATGGCAGTCATCACAGAGGATGCTATTGCAAACTTTGCGAAATTGAACCGTCCCATAAGAGTACTTGATCAATGGATGTATCACTCGCGTTTATATAAGGCGGCAATTGTAGCGGGGCGAAACGACGACATTGAACTTGTTCAGCTCAATTCCTTCGGTTGCGGCCTGGATGCTGTAACAACAGACCAGGTTGAAGAATTTCTGACTGCTAAAAACAAGCTTTATACTTTAATAAAAATTGATGAAGGCAATAATTTAGGGGCAGCTAAGATTAGGATAAGATCATTAAAGGCGGCTATGGAAGAGAGAGATAAGAACCATATTAAGCCTAATATGGATGAGATTATTTTTAATCGAACAGAATTTACGAAGCCCATGAAAAAAGATTACACAATTTTAATTCCGCAAATGTCGCCGATACATTTTCAGTTTATCGAAGCAGCGATGAATACGGAAGGCTACAAAGTTGAAGTATTGCCGTCAGTTGATAAAAATGCTGTCAATGAAGGCCTCAAACACATTAATAATGATGCCTGCTTTCCCACCATTTTGGTCATGGGCCAAATTATCAATGCTTTAAAATCAGGTAAATATGATCTCGAAAAAGTTGCCATACTGATGTCTCAAACTGGTGGCGGATGTAGAGCAAGCAACTATATAGCACTGCTTCGCAAGGCATTAAAAGAAATGAAAATGGATCATATCCCTGTCATATCCTTAAACTATGTTGGACTTGATAAGCATTCCGGATTTCGCATAACCCTGGGAATGATAAAGAGAGTCATAATGGCTTTATTGTATGGAGATTTGCTTATGCGCGTCCTCTATAAAACTAGGCCTTATGAAATAACGCCGGGGTCTGCTGATAAGTTATATGAAAAATGGGCAAGAAATGCTTTATCCACCCTTCAAACGTCAAGCTTACAAAGGTTTAAAAAAGACTTGCATGATATAGTGGATGACTTCGATAACCTGCCATTAGCAGAAATCATAAAACCCAAGGTCGGCATTGTGGGAGAAATTCTTGTTAAATATCATCCTACTGCAAATAATGATATCGTTGGGGTTATAGAAGCAGAGGGCGGTGAGGCAGTTGTACCGGATCTGATTGATTTTTTCCTTTATGGCATGTATAGTAAGGAATACAATTTCAGATATCTCTCAGGGACTTATAAGGTGATGCTGGCGAATGCCGCTGGAATTAAAATTATAGAAAGCTTCAGGAAAAGCGCCCGTGAAGCGTTGGAACAAAGCCGCCGCTTCGAGCCACCACTCTATATTAAGGAAATGGCCACCAAGGCCAAAAAACTCATTTCCCTTGGCAACCAATGTGGTGAGGGCTGGCTGCTGACTGCAGAAATGATGGAGCTCATGGATAGCGGTGTCACGAATATTGTTTGCCTGCAGCCTTTCGCCTGCCTGCCAAACCATGTCACGGGAAAGGGAATGATCAA
>JBBRXH010000032.1:0-12065 GCA_038248565.1 Peptostreptococcales bacterium
GATATGAATCAATATTGGGCCTTCCACTGATTTCGCAATCTGGAATATTTCAAGCAAATCATGTATATTATGACCGTCAATAGGCCCGAAGTACTTAAACCCTAATTCTTCAAAGATCACACCGGGAACGACAGCATATTTAACAGCATCTCGAATGCGTTCCAGGCCGTTATAAATCCCCTCTCCCAATTTTGGAATCCCGGTAATTGTGCTTTTTAATTGTTTTTTGAACTGATTATACTCTTTTGACATGCGAAGCTTGCTGAGATGTGTTGACATGCCGCCTGAGTTTTTTCCGATGGACATTTCATTATCATTCAAAACCACAATCATATTCTCTTTTGAATGGCCTGCATTGTTTAAAGCCTCATAGGCGATGCCACCCGTTAAAGCCCCGTCACCGATAACAGCAATCACAGACTCCTTGTCGCCTTTTATATCACGAGCCGCTGAAATACCAAGGGCTACAGAAATCGAGTTGCTACTATGGCCTGAATCGAAGATATCGTGACAGCTCTCCTGTCTTTTAGGAAACCCACTTAAACCATTAAATTGTCTCAATGTCTGGAACTGATTTGCCCTGCCCGTCAGGATTTTGTGCGTATAGGACTGGTGCCCAACATCCCAGATTATTTTGTCATTCGGGCTTTCGAAAACCTTATGAAGAGCAATTGTAAGTTCAACAACACCCAAATTAGATGCAATGTGTCCGCCAGTCTTGGATAGATGCTCAATAAGAAAATCTCTGATATCATAGGATAAAAGTCCAAGCTCTCGCTCGGACATCGTTTTTAAATCTTCAGGAAAATGGTATTCAGTAAGCTTTTTATTCATCTCGCCTTTCTTCTTTCTATGTTAATTAAATTTGCATTCTTTCTAAAATATTTCCGGCCTTATTTTTTTTCAAAAATAGACACGACTTTACCAACATAGGTAACTATTTCTTTAGCGTGGTTTATGGCAATTTCTTTTCCGGCAGCCTTACCGCCAATAGTTAGTGCGGCAATCAGACCGCTTAAAATGATTGAAACAATAGCCATATCGACTGCCGGATAGTCTCCCTGCATCTTAACGATGATATAAGCTGCAGAGGTTCCGCTAATAATTCCGCAGATATCGCCGACAACATCATTGCAAAAGTTGGATACTTTACTCGCATTTCTAATAAGGAAGATCGAACTTGACGCGCTCTTGACCTTGGCTGAAGCCATCGAGTGAAATGGTCTTTCATCTGCGACTGTTACAGCGACTCCGATAGCATCAAAAAAAATACCCAGGAATATAATAAAAATGAGTATCACAAAAGAAATAAATCTCCCGGTGTTATCCAGCAGAATTTCTGAAAAAAAACTCATAAATACAGATAAAAGAAAAGCGGCAAACGTTATAAGAATAACCCATTGTTTATGATTTTTGGTAGCAGTTTTACCTTTTTTAAGCTTCATGTTGTATCCTTCGAAAATAGATAAGTGGCAGTATATCAAGTAAACTTTACTGCTTAGGTCCAGTTGGATTTCCCACAACGATGCTGATAAGTCGCCTCATCAGCGGTTCCCCATTAAATCATTGCCCCCGTCGTTACCGTACAGAGTACTGGATTGCCACTTAGCTTGTACTGTAATCCTTGATATACTTGTAATACAGTCTAGGGGTTTTCCCCATCAGTATTGTTGCTTCTCAGCCTCTTTTGCAATCGAGTTTCAAACAGCAATTATCAAGAAGTTCCGGCCGTGAACTTACAAGAATCTAATCTGTTATCCCCTTTGACCACTCAAGGCAGGCTACACTGAAAAGCTGCTAGCTTGCAGCCTCTCAGGTTTATACTCAAGGCAAAAGCCTTAAGCCTCCTCGAAGTCAGGGTTCACGCCCATATGCCATTATGGATCGCCCTAAGCTTCTTTCTCCCAGTAAATACCCCCGACTGGGCGTCGGCAGCAAATACAAGGAGCTTCATCGATGTGCCCTTTATCGGATTTTTAGCCCCGCCCTCAAAAACAACAATCTCTGACTAGAATACTGCGCCACTTAATTGATTATAGCATTATTTAATACGAATTGCTAACTCATTTGAGAGTTCTATAAGAAAATTTGCCTTCTGCCCATAAGGCTTAATCGCCTCAACCGCAGCCTTATGAAGCTCTGTAAGCTTAGCGATGGATTCATCCAACCCATAAAGCGCCGGGTAAGTCAATTTGTTCAACTTCGCATCACAACCCTGCTTCTTTCCTGTTTCCTCCTCATTGCCATAAAGATCCAAAATATCATCAACGATCTGAAAGGCAAGACCGATATTATCAGCGTAAATTGAAAGGCTATTTAAAATTTTATCCGATGCACCGCCAAGATGGGCTCCGGCCCTGACCGCTGCTACGATCAAAGCGCCTGTTTTATTGACGTGAATATAATCCAGCAACTCTTTGGAGCAATTTTTATTGACGGCTTCCAAATCAGCTATTTGACCGGCTATCATACCCCGGCAGCCGGAACCCTTTGCAATTTCATAAGAAGCCTTTACTCTGCGTTTTAATTTGATTGGGTCGTCAAGATATAAAAGCATATCCTTATTCATAAGTTCAAATGCAGAATTCAGTAAGCCGTCTCCGGCAATAATCGATATGCTTTCGCCAAACACCTTGTGATTTGTGGGTTTACCGCGCCGCAGATCATCATTATCCAAAGCTGGCAAATCATCATGTATTAAGGAATAAGTGTGGATATACTCGACTGCGCAAGCATAAGGCAGCGCCAGGAACATGTTATCACCACAGAAATTGTAAGCTTCAAGCAAAAGGATAGGCCTTAGACGCTTCCCTCCAGCTTCCAGGCTATATTTCATAGCTTCAAATACCGTAATACTATTACGGTCAACTTCAGGCAGAAAATCCAATAAATGAAGATCGATAAATGCTTTTAGCCTAAGATACTCCATATTGTTCAATTCAGTCCATCTCCTTTAAACCATTAGTTTCCTGACCATATAACAGGACCTTCTGTTTGGCGTTTTTTAGAATCTCACTGCAATAGTTATAGTGTTTGAGACCTTCTTCAAAATATAGCATGGCATCTTCCAGCGTCGTACTATCTTTCTTTAAGGCATCAGCCGCTGCCTCCAATTTTTCAAGTTCAGTTTCAAATGTCGCGTCCTTTTCTTTTACCTTAACCATACTATCCACGCTCCTTCAATTCAATTTTTTTAATCAAACAGGCCAGGCTGCCATCTCTAAGACTAACAGAAATATTTTCATTTTGGCTGACTTCACTCACTGATTTAACCAGTCTTCCGGCGCTATCCTGTAATGCGCCATAACCTAGATCCATAATATGCAGGGGGCTTAGTCCATCAACAGTTGCTTTTAGAGCTTCTAAGGAACCTTCATTTACTGCAATCAGGTGCTTATACCCCTGATATGAGGATTCCGATAGCCGTCTGATATCAAGCATCTTGAAGTCTATATTTGCAAGCAACATTTGTTTTAATGAATCCAGATTTCTGGCAGCCAGCTTCATATCATACAATTTAATTTTATGTTCAAGTAAGCTCCGTAATTGAACCGAGAGTTCATCCAGATAAAATTGAAGCTGCTGAGTTTCAGGTACTGCAATCTGTGCGGCTGCCGTCGGTGTGGCGGCACGCAGGTCAGAAACAAAATCTGAAATAGTAAAATCAGTTTCATGGCCTACAGCAGAGATGATTGGGATTCTCGAATGGAATATCGATTCTGCAAGGATTTCTTCATTGAAAGCCCAAAGTTCTTCCATTGATCCTCCTCCACGTCCTAAAATGATTGTGTCAACTTCCGGATACAGTCTGTTAATATCTTCAATGGCTTTTGCAATCATTGGTGCAGCGGTCTTGCCTTGCACAGGACACGGAAAGACTATTATATCGACCAGCGTATTTCTAAGTTTGATAGTTTTAATGATATCTCTGACGGCAGCGCCGGTTTCCGAAGTAACTACAGCAATCTTTCTTGGAAATTCAGTGATATTCTTTTTATGGTTCTTATCAAAATAACCTTTTCCTTCAAGTTTAATTTTTAATTTCTCGAAAGCAACGCTTAAATTCCCTATGCCTTCTATGGTTATATCTCTGATGTTAAGGGAATAGCTTCCGCCTCGCTCATAGACGGTAATATTACCCGAGGCTATGACTGAAAGGCCATCGGCCAGCTCGTAGGGGATGTTTTTAAGATAATCGGCAGATAAAAAGCAATTAAGCTTACTGGTGTCATCTTTTAGCGTAAGATAAACATTGCCTGTGCCATGAAACTTTAAATTGGAAATCTCTCCAGTTACAGAGATATTGCCAAGTACAGGGTCCGTCTGAAGAACTCTTTTGATATAGCTGTTGACTTGTGAAACTTTTATGGGCTTTAATGCCATTATGCCAATTCCTCTAAATTCTTGACTGATTAAAAGCTTTTGCGCCCAGGGTTGCTATCCCTACAGCGTTATCGGTGGCATATTGGGGATCACCAAAAATAACTTTGATTGAGGTGCCTTGAAAATAGTCCGTTATACAAGTCCTGATGAAGCTGCTGGCGGATACGCCGCCCATAAAAAGGATTGATTCCCATTGCTTATTACCTGCAGACTTCTCAGTAATACTGCATAATGAGGCGCTGATTTTGTCGAATAGTTCATAAACTAAAGTAATTTGGTCACAGCCCGAAGAAATCATTCTTTGACACTGAGTTTCAATACCTGATAAATTTAAGTCCAAACCTTCTATATAAATGGGTTTTAAAAGCTTTTTTGATTCTCCAGTATAACCAATTGCCATAAGATCCATGGCAGCGCCACAGGGAAAGTCCAAAGATAATGAAACGCCGACGCGATCGATCAGCTGGCCAAATGAAATATCCCTCGATCCTCCTATGACAGCGATTGAATAGCCATAATCCTTGTTGGTGACACGTAGCACTTCGCTGGTTCCTCCGGACAAATGGAGGGCAACAAATGACTGCATCTGTTTTAGGCCGGAATTTCTGACTGCCGATTCCAAATGACCCTCCTGGTGTGAAAACGCATAAACCGGTATACCTAAAGTCCCGCTGATCACTTTGCCATAATTTCTGCCTGCATTAAAAACAGGCATATAGGAACCCTCGCATGGTCTGGGCTTATCGCTGACGGCTATGGCCTGAATTTGAGCCTTATCGATAACGCTGTACAAGTTTTCCAACATATCAGGAATGTTTTCCATATGCTGAAAAAGTGCTTCCGACTGTCTGAGCCCAACCTCACCCTCTTTGACCTTAAGCAATTTGCGCTGATCAAACAGTACGTTGAATTCGGAGTCGACGGCAGCAAGGGATGTTGTATAATTGCTGGTATCAAATCCTATATAGCAGTTTTTGCTAAGCATCTTTTCCTCTTGAAATTTTCCCGAGTATACCATTGATAAATTTGCTGGAATTTGATCCGCCATATTTTTTTGCGAGCTCCACAGCTTCATTTATCGCCGCGGAATCAGGAATACTCTCCATAAACAGTAATTCTGCAATAGATAGCCTTAAAATAGCTAAATCAACCTGATCGATGCGATTTATCTTCCAGTTATCACTACAGCCCTCAATAGTTTCGTCAATTTGTTCCATATGCGTTATTACTACATTAGTAATTTCTTCAAAATAATCTGACTGATTGCACTGTGTCAAATATTCCTGCACAAATCGCGCCTTAATGTTATTGCCGTAATCCTTTTGTATGCTCATCTGAAATAAGAGCTGCATGACTAATTCTCTTGCTTCTGACCTTTTCATGGTATTGGTAACCTCCAACTATCTGATCGTTAAACTGATTCAATGTTCACGCCTTGTACAAAGATATTGACCGCTTTGACTTTGAGTCCTGTGATGCTTTCTATTTCCTTTTTAACGCTTTCCTGAACATTCCAGGCGACCTCAGGTATCTTGACACCGTAAACAACAATAACATGAATATCTGCGGTGACCCCTTGCTCTTCCTGGATGATTTTAATGCCTTTATATAATAATGTCTTTCCAAGAATATTTTTTGAAATGGTTTCCGTTATCCCTGCGCTTAAGCTGGCTACGCCTTCAGTTCTGTTGGTTGCATTCATGGCGCAGAGTGCTATGACTTCATCGGCTATTTTGACACTTCCGATTTTTTCCTCATTGTTCATTTCATTTCCTCCAATTATAGCAGACTTTGATAATTCTGTCTTTTAAAATGCTTTGGCCAAAAGCTGCTATTTCTTCATATTTATCTTTGGGATAGGCCTTATGAGTCTCAAGCAATCCCCTCACCCCAAAGGGACTAAATGGGATGAGCTTTAATCTGGTCTTACCCGGTAATGAGGCTATGTAATTAAAATAGGCGGTTATTTCATCCGGGTCATCATTATATCCCTCGAGCAAAACCAACCGAACTTCATACAGTTTTCCGCTTCGTGCTGCTTGTAGAATGTTATCCTTTATCATAGCATTGCCGGTATGTGTGATCTTCTGATGAATCCCATCGTTAAAGGCTTTCAAATCAATCATCAGGCCATCTGAACAAGCTATCATTTTCGACATCGTCTTTTTATCCACAAAACCATTAGTATCCAGGAATACCGTTAATTTAGTTTTAGTATGCAGAACTTCAGAGAAAGCGCTGATAAACTCCGGCTGCTGAGTACATTCGCCGCCTGAAAAAGTAACACCTTCTATGAAATCAGCATTCTTTTCTACGTTGGCGAAAAGTGCTTCAACGCTATAATGTCTGACTTTTGGGCTTGAATTATAGGGACATTCATTCGTACACTTTTGGCAGTCTATACATTTGTTATCATCAAATTCCACCGCGCTTTCAATTACGGAAAGCGCTCCTGATGGGCATCTCCAAGTACAATAACCGCAGTTAGTGCATAGGTTTTGCGTTTCAGGATTATGACAATAGACACACTTCATCGTACAGCCTTGAAGAAAAATTGCAGTTCTGCTTCCAGGCCCATCTACGAGTGAAGATTGAATGATTTTATTTACTAACGCTTCCATCAAGGCTTTTGACCTTTCTATCGAGTAAGTGGCCGGGCAATAATGATTCTGCGCCAAGGACAACTGAGTCTTCCCGCAGAGACTCTCTCTTAAAATATAGCTCAATATCCTTTTTTTTGACTAAATATCCGGTTATTCTTATGAAATCTGAGCTTTCACAATTTACAGATAAAATGCGGATCCCGCTTTTGATAGCTCCTTTAATAATATTCAGCATGCCATCTATATTCTCTTTTGCAGTATCCTCGAAAATGTAGATATCACTGCAGCCTGTATCGAAGTATTTATGCAATTTGGCGGATAAACGGATATGGTCAAAAACTCCGGGCTCTTCACCATATTTAATTCTAACGCCAGGCGTAATATCAATATCTGTATCGATGTTGCTTTGAGCGTGAACACCATGATGACCACCTGTACCGCCACAATATAAGGCGGGCTCCGATTTAATATAATCATGAAAAAGTCGAGCTATCTCTTCTGCCATAGTATTAGCCTTTTCAGAATGACCCATTCTATCTCCGGATAATATTTCTACACATTCATAGAGACCATATACAGCGGGCATAGTTGTAAATTTATTTATGTCTATTAGTCCCTCTTTGGCTAGAAAACTTGTTTCGAAGTACTTTGAGTCTTCGACCAGATACTTTGTTTTAGCATTTGTAAGTTCGGCCAAAGACTCAACGGCCTCCTTGAGTTTGTGCTCTTTAAAATCATGATAATCGATGGACGTTTTAGCGATTTCCTTTAAATTGATTCTGCAAAGGGTATGGGCTCCGCCTCCGATTCTTAAGGTGTTGTAACAGCTGACCACACCATAATCCCCACCAAGCTGAGATGACATAAGTTTATGATTGACAAAGTAAGGCTTTATTGTATCGAGGGCGGAGTCGATCGCATATTTGGCAAAGTCGTCGGTGGTAATTTCGGGATCATATTTTAGAGATAAATTAGGAATTGAATTCTTCAATTCTCTTTCTATCTTGATAATAAGCCTTCCAATTCGAGTATCCTTGGGTCCGATATTCATATGAACAAAAGCACTGGGCAAAGTACGATCAATGTAAACTAAAAACATGCGCACTAAATTCTCAAGTTCAGGCTGGGTAACCTTATCCGCAAATGGTTCGAGGCAGTCGTCAATCTGACCCACATAAACGGGATAGCCGGTTATAGAAGGTACATAGCGATAAAGAATCATTAAAGCATTAATGGCTTCATACATAGTCTTTGGTGGCTCGAGATTGAGATAATTACTGCCTTGAAGCATGAATTTCTTATAGTCCGGAAGAATATATCGGGGTCTATAAGGCCTGTGGCCTTCATTCATGTCATGGAGGATGCCTGCCTTCATCAAATCGATAACCTTATCGCTTAGTTTGACATAGCTTAACATATCTTCGGCTTCTTTTGCTAGATTTGCTCTTTTTTCATGATAGTTCAACTTATTTGAATTGATGATCGCTTCAAGCTTTAATGATTCAAGACTGTTCATTTTTGGCCTCCTTCAAGCTAAGCTTTCTAATTATAAATTTTTCTTTTACCGGCCTGTTCATTTTAATTTGAATTATTTGCTGAGCGTGTGAAGCTGATTCGATTGGCACGCCATCGGTACTGAGCATAACATCAATTATTTGAGTAAAATAGTCTGTATATGGACCAAAGACCTCAATCTCATCGCCAATGACAATTTTATTTCTTTGCTCCACTGTTGCAAGCTGGGTATCTTCTTGATAGTTTTGAACGATCCCAAGGAAATCATAGTCTCTTGTATAACTGCTGGTTTCATAATTCTGATCAAGGTTAGTCGGTTTATCCTGGTAAAAACCGGTTGTAAAATTTCTATGGCTGACCTTTTTGAGTTCGGTCAATAATTGTGGATCAAACAAATAGGTATTTGGATTAGCATAATAAGAATCTATAGCCTTTCTATAAGCAGCAACAATAGTAGCAACATAAAAGACGCTCTTCATTCTGCCTTCTATTTTAAGTGACGTAAGGCCGGCATCGATAAGCTCAGGAATATGCTCAATCATACATAAGTCCTTAGAATTAAAGACGTAAGTCCCACGTTCGTCTTCGTAAATAGGATAGTACTCCCCCGGTCTTTTTTCTTCGACTAAACTATAGTTCCACCTGCATGGATGAGCGCACTCACCTTTATTGGCATCTCTTCCTGTCATGAAATTGCTCATTAAGCACCTTCCGGAATAGGAGATACACATGGCTCCCTGGACGAAGGCTTCAAGTTCTAATCCTTCAGGAATAGTGGTTCTTATTTCATTAATCTCCTTCAGGGACAACTCCCTGGCTAGAACTATACGCTTTATACCCTGTTTATACCAAAATTCAGCTGTTTTATAATTTGTCGTATTGGCCTGGGTACTTAAATGAATTGCTGCTTTTGGTATTTTAGCTTTAATAGCAACCAAAATACCCGGATCAGAGACGATAAAGGCATCAATAGGTATGTCGCGAATTAGATCCAAATACTCCTCCAACATACGAATATCTTCATTATGCGCAAGAATATTGATGGCCATATAAATATTTTTACCATGGTCGTGAGCATATTTGACCCCTTCTCGAATTTCGCAAAGGCTTAAATTTTTGGCGCCGGAACGCAAGCCGAACATTTCTCCAGCGAAATATACGGCATCAGCACCATAATCGATAGCAATTTTTAGTTTCTCAAGGTCTCCGGCCGGTGCCAGAAGCTCAATTTTGTGCATTTCTGTTTCCTTTATTCTTTACTTAATAACGCTGATAGCGACACCATCACCAACAGGTAAAACCGATGTATTCACAGCATCGAGCTCCATGATATAGGTTAGATACTCACGCATGCGATGCATAATTGTTTTATTCCTTCTGCTTTCCAGGAAAGACTCACAGGCTGTAATGCCCTTGTAAAGTATATTATCAGATACGATGATAGTGCCCGACTTTGCATGCTTTAAACAAAGATTAAAAAAATCTTTATAATGCCCTTTTGCAGCATCAATAAATATGAGGTCAAATGTATCCTGAAGGTCATTCAGAAGTTCTGCAGCATCACCTTTTAAGACATGTATGCGATTAATTAAGCCGGCTTTTTTGATATTATTTAATGCTTCGAAGTACATTTCGCCACTAATCTCAAGGGTCGTAACCTTAAGGTTCTTATCGATGGTTGCAAAGAATATGGCTGAATAACCCACAGCTGTTCCCAGCTCAAGTATGCTTAATGGCTTACTGATTCTTATGAGAGATTCCATCATCATCTCTGCATCTTTTGTCAGTATTGGTATTTCTCTGGCTTCCGCGTTATCCCGTAAATCAGAAAGCATCCTATTGGCTGGTCTATATAACGTTTCTATATAATTCAGCACTTTATCATTTGTAATATTACTCATTGCCCGTCCTTATGCATTCTTTGAGAAAAAACTTTATATAGCATTAGTTGATATATTTGGCCTTATTCGCTAAAAAGTCTTCATAGGTCACCGAGAACACACTTGAGCCGTCCCCTTTAGCCAGGAAATATAGGTATTGCGTATCTGCAGGATAAAGCGCAGCCTTTATTGAATCCAGACCCGGTGAACAAATTGGGCCTGGAGGCAGTCCCGAAATCAGATAAGTGTTATAGGGTGACTCAATGGCGATATCCTTATTAGTAAGCTTTGCCTTTTGGTCTCCTAATATAAACTGTACTGTCGCACAGGACTGAATAGGCATTTTGATATCCAGCCTATTATGAAAAACGCTTGAAATCAGAGGCCTGTCTTCAGGTATTCTCGCTTCACGCTCAATAATTGATGCCAGCGTTATAACCTCGTTGATGGTCATACCGAGCTCCTTGGCTCTTGTATAATACTCATCCGTAAAAACCTGATTGAATCTGGATAGCATCTTGTCTAAAATTTGTGATTCGCTTGAATCGGGAAAAACCTCGTAAGTATCCGGGTAAAGATAGCCTTCGAGTCTCTCCATGCCCGCAGGGGCGTCAGTTAAGAATTTATAATCGAAAGTGCCCTGTTCAATTTGTTTTAAAAATTCATCGGGATCGGCGAGTTTTTCACTGACTAATCTCTCGGTTATTTTTTTAATATCAAACCCTTCGGGTATAGTAAAACGAACGGTCAGAGCCGTTCCTTTCTGAAGTAGACCCATGATTTCCTCCATAGACATGGACTTCGACAAATTATAATAACCGGACTTATATTTGGCTTCTAACCCATCGATTTTAGATTTTATTCTAAAGGCAAGCACGGATTTAATTAATTTATTTTCGTCAAGTATAACAGCGATTTTTTGTGCTGTGCTTCCGGAAGGTATTTCAATGCTGACGATTTCTGAATTGGCAGGGTTTACGGGTGCACTTAAGGAACCCAGATATCCCAACGAAATTACAGAAGCAGAAATGATCAAAATGATAATCAGCAATAACACAAAGTTACGTCTGCCTTTTTTATTGAGTTTTGTTTTTCTAGCCATTTCACAATCTCCGTTTCGGTTCTTTTAAGAAAAAATTTCGCAACACGAAAAGTTTTGCGAAATCTTTTTGGTTATCTTATCATTATTTAGCTCTTGACAAATATTCTCCGGTTCTAGTATCAATTGCTATTATTTCGCCTTCCTGAATAAAAATCGGCACCTGAAGAACTGCTCCGGTTTCAACAGTCGCTGCTTTTGTCACGTTGTTTGCCGTATCTCCTTTAACCCCAGGTTCAGTTTCTGTCACTTTTAAATTGACCAGATTTGGCGGTTCTACAAGGAAAGCATTGCCGTTATAAAACTTAATTGTAGCTAAATCATTTTCCCTTAAGTATAAAATAGCATCTTCAACCTGTTCCTGCATTATCGGTACCTGATCGAAGGTTTCCTGATCCATGAAATAGTAAAGTTCGCCATCATTATATAAATATTGCATCGTCTTAGTTTCGATATGGGCTTTTGGGAATTTATCATTTGGATTGAAGGCTTCTTCCCATTCATCAGCACCAAGCAGTTCAAAAGGTGAAACTTCCAAAGCAGATGCAATTTGTTCAATGACATCATTCGGAATCTGAATCAATC
>JBBRXH010000033.1:0-11972 GCA_038248565.1 Peptostreptococcales bacterium
CAGCAGTGTATTTCCGGATTATTTTCGCAGCTGGGTTTTCAGCCTTCGTCAAATGGCCGGCATTGTCGTACTCGAAGGCATTGGGTGCTGCTCTGTCAGCTTCCCAGGATGTGCTGATCAGATGGAAGAGGATGATGGGATTCAATGCGCTGTGGGTTCCGGGCAGTGACCACGCCAGCATCGCAACCGAGGTTAAGGTTGCCGATAAAATCTGGGAAGATGAAGGAAAGACAAAGGACGATTTAGGCCGGGAAGAATTCCTGCGCAGAGCCTGGGAATGGAAGGAGACCTATGGTGGTAAAATCACGCGCCAAATCAGGAGGCTGGGCAATTCCTGCGACTGGAAAAGAGAGCGCTTTACCATGGATGCAGGCTGTAATGCAGCCGTTACAGAAAGTTTCGTCAGACTCTATGAAAAGGGTTTGATTTATAGAGGAAACAGGCTGATTAACTGGTGTCCGAGCTGCGGAACTTCACTTTCTGATGCTGAAGTCGAGCACGAGGAAAAAACAGGTAAGTATTATTATATCAATTATCCTGCAGCTGATGGCGGGCAGGGAATCGTTGTTGCGACGTCAAGACCTGAAACCATGTTCGGCGATACGGCTATAGCTGTACATCCGGAGGATGAGCGCTACAAAGCCTTTGTAGGAAGGAAAGTCATTTTGCCCATAGCTGACAGAGAAATCCCAGTCATTGCCGATGCATACCCTGACCCTGAAAAAGGAACTGGAGCAGTTAAAATTACCCCTGCTCATGATCCCAACGATTTTGAGGTCGGTGAACGGCATCAGCTGGAGAAGCCAACCTGTATCAATACGGACGCTACCATGAATGCCATGGCGGGTAAATATGAGGGTATGGACCGGTTCGCCTGCAGAAAAGCACTGCTGAAGGAACTTGAGGAAAAGGGTTATCTGGTCAAAACTGAAGACAAGGAAATTGCTATAGGGGCCTGCTACCGCTGTGATACAGTCATAGAACCCATGCTGTCGGACCAGTGGTTTGTCAGCATGCACGATCTGGCTGAACCGGCCATCGCCAAAGCCCTCTCAAAAGAACTGCAGCATATACCGGATCGGTTTGAAAAAACTTATCTGCACTGGCTGACCAATATCAGAGACTGGTGCATTTCCAGGCAGCTTTGGTGGGGACATCGCATCCCGGCCTATTACTGTCAGGACTGCGGAGAACTCATTGTAGCCAGAGTGACGCCCACAAGCTGTACAAAATGCGGTTCTTCGAGCATTAGACAGGATGAAGACGTGCTTGACACCTGGTTCAGCTCTGCATTATGGCCTTTTTCAACTTTGGGCTGGCCGCAGAAAACCGAGGATCTGGCTTATTTTTATCCAACAGATGTTCTCGTAACCGGTTATGACATTATATTCTTTTGGGTGGTACGCATGGTATTTTCCGGCCTTGAAATGACAGGGAAACTTCCCTTTAAATATGTCTATGTCCATGGGCTTGTCCGTGACGGCGAAGGCAGAAAAATGAGTAAATCTCTTGGAAATGGTGTAGATCCCATCGAAATTATCGATCAGTACGGGGCTGATGCCCTTAGATTTACTTTAATGACCGGCGTTTCACCCGGAAATGACATGAAATTTCAGATTGAAAAAGTGGAAGCCAGCAGAAATTTTGCCAATAAACTTTGGAATGCTTCCAGATTTGTCATGATGACCCTGGGAGATGAGGAAGAAATCTCAGAAGCCATGAATCTTGGCAATCTTCCAATGGAAGACCGGGGACTTCTTGATGAAGATAAGTGGATCTTATCCCAATTAAATATTTGCACAAAAGAACTGACGATAAATCTGGAAAAATTTGATCTTTCACTGGCGGCACAAAGAATTTATGAAATGATCTGGAATACCTATTGCGACTGGTATATAGAGTTTGTAAAAGCCAGATTATACGGCACCGATCTTAAGGATAAAGCTGTAGCCCGATACGTTTTAGTCACAGTACTAAAGGATATGCTGAAAATGCTGCATCCCTTCATGCCTTTTATAACCGAGGAAATCTGGAGCTACCTGCCGAAGACTGACAAAGAGGCAGCCTCCGTAAAAGACTTTCTCATGCTGTCATCCTGGCCAGCCTTTGACTCTGCCATGGCCTATAATAAAGAAACTGTAAAAATGGAACTCATGATGGAGATGATACGATCTATAAGAAACATCAGGGCGGAAACCGAAGCGGCACCTTCTAAAAAATTAAAGCTTATCATCCTGTCCTCGGGTGAAGAACTGGATTATATTACATCAGGAGAAAGGTATATCAGAAATCTTGCCAATATTTCCGATATCACCTATATAAAAGACAAGAGCCAGCTGCCGGAAGAAGTCATGTCCTGCGTCATCAGCAATGTGGAATTTTTTATTGCCCTTGATGACCTACTGGACTATCAGGCAGAATATGAAAGACTTAATAAGGAGAAGGCTAAAATAGCTGGAGAAATAAAGCGCATAGGCGATAAGCTTGCAAATCAGGCTTTCCTGGCAAAAGCGCCAGCCGCTATTGTATCGGAAGAAAAGACCAAGTGCGCCAATTATGAGGAAATGCTGTCAAAAATTACTGAAAGGATCCAGATGGTAGAAAGGAAATTGGCGGTAAAATGACCTACGAAGAAGCACTTGAGAAGCTCCACGAACTGGCGAAATTCGGCAGCAGGCTGGGACTTTCCCGCATGACCCGATTAATGGAACTGCTGGGCAATCCTCAGGATCGAATCAGGACAATTCATATTGCCGGAACCAACGGCAAAGGTTCGGTTTGCCGATATATCTACAGTGTTCTTCTTGCCGGGGGTTATAAGGCGGGACTTTATACTTCGCCTTTCCTGGAAAGGTTCACAGAACGCATCGAATTCAATGGCGCTGAAATCTCTCAGGATGCTGTGGCTACCTATGCACAGAAAGTACTGGAGATGGCATCATTAATGCTGGAGGAGGGCTTCGACTCTCCAACCGAGTTTGAGGTCATTACAGCAATGGCTTTCTGCTATTTCACCGATCAGGAAGCTGATTTTATCGTTCTTGAAGTTGGACTCGGAGGCAGAGGCGACTCAACGAATATCATTAAAAAACCTGAGCTTTCAGTCATTACTTCGATCTCCTATGATCACATGGAGTATCTGGGCGAAACCCTTGAGGAGATTGCATGGGAAAAAGCCGGAATTATTAAATCAGGCGTACCGGTAGTGGCCTTCCTACAGGAACCTTCTGTACTGGCTGTGATTAAAAAAGTTGCTGCTGAAAGAGGCAGCCGTTTTTACGATGCAGCCGCCTACCCAATCAGAATCTTAGAAATGGGCTTATTTAAAACAGTCTTTGATACTCAGATTGAGCAGAATAATTTCGCTGGCGTGGAGATTACCATGATTGGAAGACATCAGATCGAAAATGCTGTCTGTGCATTGACAGCTATTACTATACTCAGAAATCGTAATGTCATATTGCTCGAAGACCAACAGGTGTATAATGGAATGAAGCATGCGAGACAAACGGGACGGCTTGAAATTCTGGGAGAGAACCCCTATATTATTATTGACGGGGCTCACAATGAGGCTGGTGCGGCTGCTTTGGCCGAAGTCATTCGTGAAAACTTCTTAGGGCAAAGACTTCTGCTGATTCTCGGTATGCTGAGGGACAAAAAAGCAGAAGGAATTCTCCATAGGCTCCTAGAGTTTCCCGGTGATAGGATTGCAACTGAACCGGAAAGCCCCAGAAAACTGGAAGCCATGGAACTTGGGGGCTTGATGGCGGCCAAGGGCAAAGACTGCCTGATAATACCTGATATCAGAGATGCTATAGACTATGCCATGGCAAATAAAGAGTCCTATGATATCATTCTTTTCGCAGGATCCCTTTATTTGATCGGAAAAGTGAGGAGTGTATTATATGAAACGTCTTAAAGTCCTGTTTATTTATAATCCAGAGGCCGGCAACGGACTGATCAAAAACAATCTGGACGAGATTATAGACAAATTCCAAAAGAAGCGCCTTCAGGTGGTTCCATTCAGGACCGAGAAGAAGGAAGCTTTACTGGATGTATTTGCCAATATGGATCAGACACAATATAAAAAGGTGGTGATCGCCGGAGGCGATGGGACGATCAACACGGTAGTGAACGGGATGATCAAAAACGGCATCGACCTTCCAATCTCTATTTTCCCATCGGGTACCGCCAATGATTTTGCCTATTATTTTGATTTGCCAAGCGATATCAAAGGTATGATTAAAATCGCTACGGAGGAAAATTATACCTATGCTGATGTGGGTAAAGTCAACGGCAAATATTTCGTAAACGTAGCTGCTTTAGGATTCTTGGTGGACATCAGCCAAAAAACAGATCCTAACGTTAAAAGTACTCTTGGGGTGGTTTCCTATTATCTCAGAGGAATAGGCGAACTCCCTAACCTTAGACCCATTCCCGTCAAGATCACCAGCGATGTTTACAATGCCACGGAGAATATCTATTTTATGCTGGTAATGAATGGCCGATCGGCCGGAGGTTTCAAGAAGATTGCACCCACTGCATCAGTAAACGATGGTTTACTGGATGTGGTTATCTTTAAGGAGATGCCAATAATGGAATTAATGCCTTTGCTGCTTAGCCTTCTGTCGGGAAATCATGCGGACAATAAAAATGTGGAAAGCTTTCGCACAAGCAAATTACTCATTGAGTCAGACGAATTGATAGGAACAGACATCGATGGAGAAAAAGGGGAAGCGCTTCCTTTGAATATCGAAACTTTGCCAAATAAAATCAGAATCAATACGATTACAAGCAATAAGGCCGGAAGTATCTGGTAGGAGGGGTGCAGAAAATGGAGATCAATGAAACTCAAAGCTATGAGGAATTAATAGGCCTATTTTCAAGAAATGGGCTTGAAGTCTCTGCTGAAGATCCGGTTCCTACAGATATCGTCAAGGGTTGGAAGGCTGAATCGGAAGGAAGACTGATCGGTGGATGTGTGCTTTCTTTAAGGCAAGGGGATTATATCATTGATGGCATAGCCATAGAGCCTGAATTCAGGGATACAAAGCTGGGCTCCATGCTTCTTGGTCTGGCCCTTGAGGAAGCTAAAAGACTGGGGGGGGAGAGCGTTTATCTGGTGGCAAAAGCCCCGGGGTTTTTCAGAAAGCAGGGGTTTGAGACCATCGAAAGACAAGCAGCGCCGCTCTTCTTTGAATGTTTTACCTGTCCACAGTATCTGAAAAGCTGCTTTCCGGAGGTTATGAAGTATACTATGGCGGAATAGGTTCACGTTTACACAGGTGCACATTCATGCTATATTTAGTACAGTGAGCAAATCACTGGACGCTTATTTTCGGAGGAAATTATAATGAGAATCATAATAGATGGAATGGGTGGAGACAATGCACCCGAAGAGATTGTTAAAGGTTGCATAGAGGCATGTAAAACTATTGAAGATGAGCTTTATATCGTGGGAGATGAGGAAAGAGTCAGAAGTGTTCTTAATGCCTACCATTTTAAAAGCGACCAAATCAGAATCATTCATGCATCGGAAGTCATCACAAATGAGGATGCTCCGGTCAAGGCTGTGAGAACAAAAATGGACTCGTCATTAGTTAAGGGAATTACCATGCTTAAAGAGAGCAGGGGTGATTTGTTTATATCTGCTGGCAATACGGGAGCGATCATGGCCGGAGGGCTCTTCATTTTGGGCAGGATTCCTGGTATTGATAGGCCTGCTATAGCTGCGACTTATCCGATTTTGGGTAAGGGTGTTTCTCTGCTGGTGGATACCGGAGCCAATTCTGAGTGTAAACCCAATAATTTGCTGGAATTTGCCATCATGGGCAGCATCTATATGGAGAGTGTGCTAGGAGTTAAGAATCCATCAGTTGGGCTTGTTAACATCGGGACTGAAGAGACGAAAGGCACTACTGTTATTAAAGCGGCTCATGAACTGCTCAAAAAAAGCAGCGTAAATTTTATTGGAAATATTGAAGCCAGAGAGATACCAAAAGGAGCCAGCGATGTCATCGTCTGTGATGGCTTTGTAGGCAATGTCATCATTAAGCTTACAGAAGGACTGGCATGGAATATATTTAAACTCATCAAGATGAAGTTTACAGAAGATACACTTTCCAAATTGGGCGCACTTCTTTTAGCCGGAAAGCTCAAGGAGCTTAAAACCGCTTTTGATTATTCGGAATACGGGGGAGCACCAATTTTAGGCGTAAAAGGCGCTCTGATTAAAATTCACGGGTCATCCAACGCTAATGCAGTTAAAAATGCCATACTGAAAGGTATTCCTTATGCAAAGAACAATGTGGTTCAGGTGATTCAAAATTCGGTTCTGGAGATTGAGGAGATTGTGACCAGTGAACAATGATAAGCTGGAAGCGGCACTTAACTATAATTTTAATGATAAAAACCTGCTTATGACTGCTTTAAGCCATAGTTCTTACAGCAATGAAGCAAAGAATGGAGAAGCTGTCAGCAATGAGCGGCTGGAGTTTTTAGGCGACTCGATTTTTAACGCAATCATCAGTTATCATCTTTATAATAAACTCGAAACCTGCGAAGAGGGAGAACTGACAAAGAAAAGAGCCGCTATCATCAAAGAAAGTTCCCTTGCCGAATGTGCCAGGAGACTAGACTTGGGCGCTTATCTAAGGCTTGGAAAGGGAGAGGATAATACTGGGGGCAGACAGAGAAAGTCCATATTGGCAGATGCCATGGAAGCTGTCATCGCTGCTATTTATTTGGATGGCGGATTAATGCCGGCCAAATCCTTTGTTTTAGATCTTTTTTCAGATATCATAGAAGAAGCGGTCAGCGGGGACCTTTATAAAGATTATAAGACAGCCTTACAGGAAAGGCTTCAGACCAATGGAGATGCAGGGATTACCTATATAGTAGATAATGAAGACGGACCGGATCATGAAAAGACTTTTTATGTTAAACTGATTGCCGGCGGTGGCGTGATGGGGACAGGATCTGGAAAGACAAAGAAAATGGCGGAGCAGGATGCAGCAAAAGATGCACTCGGAGCACTGTCGGCACAAAAATAAATTGACCAGAGGTGGAGCATTTGTATTTTAAAAGAATTGACATTCATGGATTTAAGTCCTTCGCAGAACCCGTCAGCATAGATTTCCACGAGGGTATCACTTGTATCGTGGGGCCTAACGGCAGCGGCAAAAGCAATATATCCGACGCCATCAGGTGGGTGCTCGGAGAACAAAGCCCCAAAATGCTCAGGGGTGGCAAAATGGAAGAAGTTATTTTTGCCGGGACAGCCAGCAGAAAATCCAGAGGCATGGCTGAAGTTACACTGGTGCTGGACAATACCAAGGGCATTCTGCCCATAGATTATACGGAAGTCGCTATTACAAGAAGAATGTACCGCTCAGGTGAAAGCGAATATTGTATCAATAACAGCGCCTGCAGACTAAGAGATATCAGAGAGCTCATCATGGACACCGGTATAGGCGTTGATGGCTATTCCCTGATTGGCCAAGGCAAGATTTCTGATATCGTGAGCAATAAACCGGAAAGCCGCAGAGAAATCTTTGAGGAAGCTGCCGGAATCGTAAAATACAGAAGCAAAAAAGCTGAGGCAGAGAGAAAACTTGAATCTACTGCCCATAATCTTGAAAGGGTAGATGACATCGTAGCGGAAATTGAGTCCCGCATCGGAAAGCTTGGCGAGGATAGCAAAAAAGCCTCCGAATACCTTATGCTCAAGGAAAAGTATAATACTGCCGAAATCAATATCACCCTTAAAAACATAGAAACCATCGAGCTTAAGAATGAATATATGAAAGATGACTTGCTGGAAATTGGCGGTCAGATTGATTGTTACAAGGACCAGAGGAACGCCATCGATACAGATATCAAAAGCAATCGGGACCGTGACGATGAACTGGATAAGCAGGGCATCGAGACCAGGGACCAGCTGCTCGCTCACGTAGAAGGAATTAATCTTCTTACCAGTCAAGGACTGATTAACACAGAAAAAAAAGCTGCTATTGACCGGGAGACGGTTCGCCTATCCGAAGAAATTGAAAATGTTATAATTAAGATTGAAAAAGAGGAGGCTCATAACGTAGAGCTTTTTGATGTAAAACAAAAAACCGATAAGCAGCTTAGCAGTTTAAATGAGAATCTGACATCAAAATCCATGCATTACGCTGCCAAACTGGAAGCATATTCTGCTTTAACGGCAGAAATCGCGGATAAAAAGAATAGCCTCTACACCCTAAATAATGAGATATTCATGAAGACCTCGGAGAAAGCCAGCCTTGAGGGACTCCAAAATACTTTGACACGCAGGGAGCAGCAAATCAGCCTTGATCAGCAATCGCAAGACGCAGTGAGGGTGACCCTTAATGAAAAGCTTGATGTATGCCTTTCAGATCAGACCGCTGCCCAAGGAAAGCTTGAACTTCTTTCTCTGAAGCAGGAAGAACTTCATTCGAAGCACCGCGGCCTGCTGGTAGAGGAAGGCACTGCTGCCCAGGCACTTTCGACGGCGAGAATTCTCGCTGGAGAATTATCTTCCCGTAAAAAAGTCATCATGGAGATGGAAAATTCCTATGAGGGCTATAACTCAGCAGTAAAATTTATCATGAAGAATACAACCGGTATCTCAGGTATTCACGGCGTTGTAGCGGAACTGATCACTGTGCCTGCCGGATTTGAGGTTGCTATAGAAATTGCTTTAGGTGCTGCTCTTCAAAATATTGTCTGTGAAGATGACGAGAGCGCAAAATCAGCGATTTCAAGTCTCAAGGATAATAAGGCTGGTCGACTGACTTTCCTTCCAATTAAAAGCATCAGGCCGGCGGCAGCAAACCATAATTCAGATTTCCAAAAAGCGACGGGATTCAAAGGTTTCGGCGTTGACTGTGTATCCTATGATCCTAAATATCAGCAGATTATGACCTATTTGCTCGGCAGAGTCATCATTGTCGACAGCCTTGAACACGCGGTGAAGCTTTCCAAAAATGCTGCCACTGGCTTAAGATTTGTCACATTAGAGGGCGAAGTCATTAATTCCGGAGGCGCTATCACTGGGGGAACTTATCGCAATAATCCTCCGAATTTATTGGAAAGAAAAGCTGAGGTTTTGAAACTCGCTGAAAAATTACTGGCACTTGAAGCGGATATCGCTAAACACATTAAGGACTCAGCGACTATTAGGCTTATGAGTGAAAGCCTCTTGGAACAGCTTAGTTTAACCGACAAAGAGCATCGCGAATCAGAAATAGCTGAACTCAATTCGCGAAATGATATAACCCGTCTGGAAAGCCAATTAACGGAGTTTGACAACAACACTGCAAAATGGCAAAAAGAGTTAATCAGCATCGCGCATGAACGACAATCTGCCCAAAATATGATCGGCGAACTGGAAAATAAAAAAAATGCAGCCGAACAGGAAATTCTAAACCTGGAAAGCCAAACCCTCTCAAGCATTCAAGAATTGGAACAGCAAAAGAGACTGGTTGATGAATTGAATGAAGAAATAACCGTTCAAAGGCTTGCGCTGGGATCAGCGGAGAGCGAGAAAAATAATCTGGAAGCCATGATCAGGCGAATTGAGCTATATATAAACGAACTTGAAGGGGAGAATAACACCAGAGCAATAACGATAGAAGCACTTAAAGAAGACAGAGCCGTGCTGGGAATAGAGGAGGCCAATCTGTCGGAAATTTTGAAAACCAGGGATATGGAGAGAGAAGAACTGGAATCGATGCTTAAAGCTAATCAGGCAGAAAAGCTGCTTATTACCGGATATCTCAAGGAAGTCAGCGGTAAAAAAGAGTCTCTGGACTTGGATATAGCAGAGTTTCAGTCACAGAAATTCGAAATTGATCTAAAACTGGCTAAAAATGAAGCCCAGGTAGAGGGCTATAAAGAAAAACTCTGGGATGAATTCGAAATCTCCTATATACAGGCTATTGAATTTAAAAAACATGATTTTGTTATGGCGACGGCACAAAGAGATGTCAGGGAAATAAAGGCAAGAATCAAAGAGCTTGGCGAAGTCAATGTTGGTGCCATCAAAGAGTATGAGACCGTATCCGAAAGATACGAGTTTTTAAGTACACAGCGCAGCGACCTGCTTACCGCCATACATGCACTGAAGCAAATCATAGAAGATATGGATCGCACGATCAGGAGCAATTTTAAAGCCAGCTTCGATAAAATAGCAGCCAATTTTGGGGACGCATTTGCAGAACTGTTTGGCGGCGGAAGCGCCGAGCTTCGCCTGGAAGACGAGACGAAACCGCTGGAATCAGGAATCGAAATTGTCGCCCAGCCTCCGGGCAAAAAACTGCAGAATATCAACCTCCTATCAGGAGGCGAGAAAACCATGACTGCGATCGCACTGATGTTTGCTGTGTTAAAAGCTAAACCCACACCATTTTGTATACTGGATGAAGTGGAAGCAGCACTGGATGATGCCAATATCACGCGTTTTGCAGACTATCTTCGGAATTTTAAGGAGATTCAATTCACACTGGTTACCCATCAGAAGGCAACTATGCAATATGCAGATATTCTCTATGGAGTTACTATGCCAGAACAGGGAATATCAAAAATTATTTCTTTAAAACTCGGCAATTCGGAGGTATAGATAAAATGGGCCTAAATGATAAAAAACCATCATTTTTCAGCAGATTGCAGGAAGGACTTGCAAAAACTAAAAAAGGGATGATAGATAAAATTGAAGATGTGCTGATAGCAGCGGAAGTCGATGAAAAGATGCTGGAGGATCTGGAGGAAGCCCTGATCAGTTCAGATATCGGGATGGATACGACGGCGAAGATTATCGGCGCACTGAGAGATGATATAAGAAGAATGGGTATCAGGGAACCCAGCATCGTTAAAATACAAATTGAGCACATTATGACAAAGCTTCTCGATAAGGGAGACGCCCATAAGCTTTCTGACGTGACACCCCTCATTATACTTATGATCGGTGTTAATGGCGCAGGCAAGACGACTTCCATTGCAAAGATTGCCTATAGGGAACAAAAAAAAAGGCAAAAAAGTACTTTTGGCCGCGGCTGATACTTTTAGGGCGGCAGCCATCGAGCAGCTTGAGGTTTGGGGCACAAGACTTGGCGTAGCCGTCATCAGACACCAAGAGGGGTCTGATCCTTCAGCAGTCATTTATGATGCTATCCAGGCTGCAAAAGCCAGAAAAACTGACGTACTTATCGTTGATACGGCCGGAAGACTGCATAATAAGAAGAATTTAATGGCGGAACTGGAAAAAATGTATAAAGTCATTGAACGGGAATTCCCGGAAGCCCAAAAGGAAACTTTGCTGGTCATAGACGCCGGCACAGGGAAAAATGCTGTCTCCCAGGCCAAGGAATTTGGAGATATAGCCAATGTAACCGGAATCGTGCTGACCAAACTCGATGGCACTGCCAAGGGCGGCATCGTGCTTTCAATTTCCGATGAATTTGCCATGCCGGTAAAGTTTATCGGCATAGGGGAAGCCATGGATGATCTGCAGGAGTTTGATCCAAAAGCTTTTATTTCGGCATTGTTTACAGATAAATAGGGGAGAGCCATGAAAAACAAAGAAAATCAGACTTCCAATCAGCAGGGATTTCAGGATGATAATTATAAAAGCGTTAAAAAAATCCTTTGGCTTATACTTGCCCTGAATTGGGGAGTAGCAGCTTTAAAAATGGTAATAGGCTCTATGATCGGCAGCGCGGCTATGTTTGCAGACGGCGTACATTCACTCAGCGATGGTTCATCCAATATCGTCGGTTTGATCGGAATAGGATTCGCTTCAAAGCCGGTGGATGAGGATCATCCATATGGTCATAATAAATTTGAAACCATGTCAGGTCTTTTTATTTCGATGATGCTTCTGGTGGTTGCCATCACAATAATAAAAGGCGGCATCGACAAGCTTATGCATCCCGTAGCACCTGAAATTACAACCTTGAGCCTTGTGGTTC
>JBBRXH010000034.1:0-11762 GCA_038248565.1 Peptostreptococcales bacterium
ATTGAATAGCAGTATCTATGCCCAGAACGATCAGAGTAATAAGTATGACGGGGTTAAATATAGATTAAATGCGCTGAGCTCTGCCATAAAATGTTAATTAATTAACAATATAGTGAAAAATACTTCACGTATTGTGAATTTAAGAACATATAAATTTTATAAAAATACATTAGAATTGAAATTTATAAGGTTCTGAAAATTGCGTCAATAGTGATTGCAAAATCACAGAATTGAGCGACAAGTTTTCAAAAGGCTGAAAATGCAACGAATTATTTCAAGTTTAAAAAAAAAGGTAAAAAAGCAAAAAGTATGAGTTGAAAAAGTATATAAAATGTTGTTTAATAGGAGAGTATGCTGTTAAAAATCTAACAATCAAATTGCTTGGGGGTTAGAAAACATCGTAATGAACCCTTTAAAATACAAAAAGGAGGCTTATAAAAATGAACTTTCAATTAACGAAAGAGCAAGAACTGGTCAGGAAAATGGTTAGAGAGTTTGCAATCAATGAAGTAGAACCAATCGCTGCGGAAATTGATGTTAACGGAGATTTTCCGTATGCAACTGTTGCAAAGATGAGGGATTATGGTTTGCTGGGCGTACCATTTCCAAAGGAATATGGCGGGGCTGGCGGAGATAATGTGGCATATGCCATCACTATCGAAGAATTATCGCGCGTTTGCGCATCGACAGGCGTTATTGCATCAGCACACACGTCTTTAGGTGCTTGGCCGATTTTCTATTTTGGTACTGAGGCGCAGAAACAGAAATATTTAATTCCCCTGGCAAAGGGAGAAAAATTGGGCGCTTTCGGTCTTACAGAACCAAATGCCGGATCAGATGCAGCGGGTCAACAGACTAAGGCAGTAGACCAGGGTGACCATTGGCTGCTGAACGGCACTAAAGTATTTATTACTAACGGCGGCCAGGCCGGCGTTTATATCGTACTTGCAATGACTGATAAATCGAAAGGTACTAAAGGTATCAGCGCATTTATTGTAGAGAAGGATACCCCTGGTTTTACCATCGGTAAAAAGGAAGATAAAATGGGAATCAGAGCTTCTGCGACTACAGAGCTGATTTTCCAAAACTGCATTGTGCCAAAAGAAAATCTTTTAGGTGCAGTTGGAGATGGCTTTAAAATTGCCATGGCAACACTGGATGGCGGCCGTATCGGTATTGCATCCCAGGCTCTGGGAATTGCCCAGGGGGCCCTTGACGTCACGGTAGACTATATGAAGCAAAGAAAGCAATTTGGGAAAAAGCTATCACAGATGCAGGCGCTTCAGTTTGATATCGCGGATATGAAAACAAGAATTGAAGCATCAAGATTGCTGATTTATAAAGCGGCGTATATGAAATCTGCAGGACAAAAATACGGAACAGATTCAGCTATGGCTAAGCTCTTCGCTGCCGAAACGGCCATGTTCGTCACGACGAAGGCTGTGCAGCTGCATGGGGGTTATGGCTATACGAAGGATTATCCAGTAGAAAGAATGATGAGAGACGCAAAAATCACAGAACTCTACGAAGGAACTTCCGAAGTGCAAAGAATTATTATCGCAGCATCAGTATTAGGTAAATAAGGAAGAAGGAGGAAAGACAATGAAAATAATCATATGTGCAAAACAAGTTCCAGATACCAATGAAGTAAAGATCGACCCAATCAAAAATACACTGATTAGAGAAGGCGTTCCAAGTATTTTGAATCATGATGATGCAAATGCATTGGAAGAAGCCCTGAAGATAAAGGACACTTACCCGGATACCCATATTACGGTTTTGACCATGGGACCTCCTCAGGCAAAAGATATGCTTACAGAATGCCTCGCCATGGGAGCAGATGAAGGCATATTACTAAGCGATCGCGCTTTTGCTGGGTCGGATACCTGGGCCACGTCCAATGCTTTAGCAGCAGCAATAAGAAAAATCGGAGATTTTGATATTATTTTTGCCGGACGTCAGGCTATCGATGGCGATACAGCTCAGGTTGGGCCACAAATCGCTGAGAAATTGGATCTTCCTCAGGTTACCTATGTTAAGGAATTCACTTTCGAAGGAAAGAACATAACGGTTAAAAGAGCACTCGAAGATGGTTATGAACTTATCAAACTCAAAATGCCTTGCGTACTTACAGCGATAAAGGAACTCAATCATCCAAGATATATGTCAATCCCAGGTATCTATAACGCTACTAAAAAGACGATTCCGACATGGAGTGCTGCAGATGTGGCTATCAATCTTGCCGAGGTTGGCCTTGAAGCTTCTCCGACTAATGTTTTTCGATCATTTACGCCTGCAGCTAAAGGAAAAGGCAAAATGATAGAAGGTGACGGAGAAAAAGACCAGGCACAAAAACTACTTGTAAGCCTTAAAATAAAACATATTATCTAAGAAGGAGGTAATGAAATGGCAATTAAAATTATTGACGAAAAATGTAAAGGCTGTACGCTTTGTGTGAAAGCCTGCCCATTCGATGCTATAGATATGGTCAACAAATTAGCTGTTATCAATGAGAAGTGTACTGTCTGCAACCAGTGTATCCCCGCTTGCCCATTCAAGGCAATCGAGAAGGAGCCTGAAGTCGAAAAAGTCAAAGATTTATCCGCATTTAAAAATGTATGGGTTTATACGGAACAGAGAGCCGGCAAACTCATGAACGTAGCACTTGAACTTCTTGGCGAAGGGCACAAGCTCTCAAGAGAGATCGGTGAGGATAGGAAGGTTTGTGCGGTGCTTATAGGGTATAACACGGATCATCTGATCCCTGAATTATTTGCTTATGGTGCAGATTCTATTTATCAGATCAACGATCCGCTGCTTGAACGTTATACTACGGATGGCTATACTAAGGTCCTGACAGATGCTATCAAGGAATACATGCCTGAAATCGTCATATTCGGGGCAACCCATATAGGACGTGATTTGGCACCGAGAGTGGCTGCGAGGCTGGATACCGGTTTAACAGCCGACTGCACAAGATTAGACGTTAAAACTTCACACTATGTTGATTATCTTGAGAAGTATACAACGCTGGATACCTCAAGTCTTGACCGTAACTCTAATGACAAGAATCTAAAACAGACACGACCTGCATTTGGTGGAAACATTATGGCGACAATTATTTGCCCAAAGAATAGGCCACAGATGTCCACAGTACGCCCGGGTGTCATGAATAAGCTGGAAAAAGATGTGAAGAAGGTTGGCGAGCTTATTAAGGTTAAGCATGAGCTCTCAGCAAGTGATATCAGAATCGATGTCATAGAAGTCGTGAAGGCGGCAAAAGAATTGGTTTCCCTGACAGATGCCGATATCATATGCTCAGGCGGCAGAGGTCTCGGAGAACCTTCAGGATTTGAACTTATTAAGAAACTTGCAGATAAAGTAGGCGGCGTTGTTGGTTCTTCAAGAGCAGCTGTTGATGCAGGATGGATCGATCATTCACACCAGGTTGGTCAGACTGGCACGACAGTTAAACCAAAAATTTATTTTGCCTGTGGTATTTCAGGAGCGATTCAGCATCTGGCTGGCATGCAGACTTCGGACATTATCATAGCAATCAACAAAGATCCGGATGCACCAATCTTTGAGGTTGCAGACTATGGCATTGTAGGAGATCTTTATAAAGTCCTCCCGCAGATTATTGAGGAGTGGGATAAGGCTCAGGATCTTTACGAAGCCGAGCTCTATTTAAAAGCATAATAATGATGGGGCTGATATTTTTCAGCTGATTATGGAAAAAGAAGCGGAATGAGACTCCCGCTTCTTTTTTTTAAGCATTAATAGTTCAAGTTAGTGAATTATTTGAGAAATTCTGTGTTCTACAATTCGCGATGATATAACCTTATAAACCTGGGGGAATGTCTCCCGGACCTGGCGGCAAGGTAGGATCCACCGGCGGGAGGGTAGGATCAACAGGTGGCAAGGTGGGATCTACCCAAACATAGGTCGTATCAAGGGTTTTGGATGGGCTAATGGGATAAAGTGCCGGATCAGGATTATGAAGATAGCAATAATAGGTAGGCAGTTCATAGATGAAATCTCCAACGCTGGGATCCGGTGGGGTAGGCCTTTTGACAAAGACTTTGGAAACGGGATTAGGGCACCAAGGTGTCGTTAAGTACCCGGAATCGCTGCAGACTGTGGCTGCAACATGCAGTGTATCGATAGAGGTGGGCTGTGTGCCTGGAACAAAGTACTCATTTCTTATGGTACCCCTTGGATCCATGGCAGAAAGGTCGGAAGGCAACATGCCGGAAATGGTATCCACTGCGACACTGATCACATTTTCTGCTTTATTAAAACTTCCTGCTTTGAGACCGGCATGAGCCTGTTTCATGATTTTGCTCCAGAGTAAAGAAGCAGCCTTGCTGCCTTGGCTAAGCTCAATATCGATATCATTTCCAATCCAGACACTGGCGGAATAATAGGGGGTTAGTCCTACAAACCATGCATCATAATTATTTGAGGTCGTTCCGGTTTTCCCGGCGACGGGCTGTCCGCTGAAGCCGGCAGCTCCGGCAATGCCGTTGGTGACGGTGGTATGAAGAATATCAGTCATTATAAAAGCCACACCGGGATCCATTACTTTGGTTTTGTTTGGCTTTGTCTCCAGGATAACCTCGCCTTTTTTATTCGTAACTTTCGTGTAGGAAACGGGTTTAATATAAACCCCTCCATTGCCAAAAGTGCCATAGGCTGAAGCCATTTCAAGAGGAGATATGCCATTGGTCATACCTCCGAGGGCAAGAGCTGCAGCGTTCTGATCATTGATATCCCCTGATTCAACAACGGTTGTAACGCCAACTTTTTTTAGGAATTCAATAGAAGCGGCTGGCCCGATCTGCGTGAGGGTTTTAACCGCAACTACGTTCATGGATTGCTCAACTGCATGACGAATCGTTACTAGGCCCCTATAACCGCTGTACCAATTTTGCGGCCACAACTTGCCATTATAGTAATTTGGGGAATCATCTACCACATAGGCAGCGGTCCAGGGACCCTTATTGTTTGCACCAAGATTAAGTGCAGGACCATAGACGCCAATTGGTTTTATTGAAGAACCTGGTGGTTGTGGATTTGTTGCCCTGTTGTACAGCATATCCCCCTTTAGACTGCGCCCACCCATAAGGGCTTTTATCTGTCCAGTTTTATAGTCGGTGATCACTGCCGCTGCCTGGGGCTGAACCACCTTTGCCTTTAGAAGATAGTATCCGCTTGGAACTGTAATTCGCCCATCATCACCTTTAACCAAATATTCAGGCTTATCGGCGAAGAATTTTTTGCTTATTATGATGTTTCCATCGCTATCTTGTGTTTTATAGTCGGCAGGAATCAGAATCACACCGCCGTTGTAACTGTAAAAAATTTTATCTTCAACCTTATAGATATTTTTAAATTCAATGCTGTAATCGACGATGCCCTTATATTCAGTCTTATAAAAATTCAGTCGCCTATCCTTATAAACAAGCATATCGCCGTTGTCGAGCATTTTAAAATCGTCAGGTTCGAATACGAAAGCTCCGGCATCATTGATATAGTTACTATAACTATAAAGCATTACCTTACCATACGAGTCGAGGATATTGCCTGAATCATCTTTTTTTAGGCCTACGACTTTAGGGAAATTGGCAGGATTATTAAATTCCTTTTCGATAGCTTTTTGAACTTTGATATTGAGGGTGCTGTAAATTTTAAGACCGTTATTATAAATCATATATTGTGCTTCATCTCGGGTGATATCCTGAGTAGACATTAGGTCCGTAATGATTTCATTCACGATGTAGTCTGTAAAGAATGAAGATAAGTCATCAGTGGTATTAAGGCTTGGCTTCATTGCAGCCTTCATATCTTCTGCCAGGGCTGCATCATACTCCGCCTGATCTATATAGTTCTGCTTCAGCATGAATTGAAGAACCAGAATCTGGCGGTCCTTAAAGGCGTCATCATAGACAACTGTATAGGTGTCACCTTTGGAAATAATGTTCTTATTATCAGGAAGTACCTTATCAGTCGCATATTTCTTTAATGGCGCGTACTTGCTTGGACTTTTGGGGATGCTGGCAAGGAGAGCACACTCTGCTAAAGTTAAATCCTGGACGTTTTTAGAAAAGTAGGACTGGGAGGCCGCCTGAACGCCATTGGCATTGGCGCCAAGATAAATGGTATTCAAATAAGCTTCAATGATCTGTTCCTTGGATAACTGCCTTTCCAATTGCATGGTATAATAAGCTTCCCGAATTTTTCGGGTTAAGGATCTGGTTGACTTTGTTTCTGCAAGATAGAGATTTCTTGCCAGTTGCTGTGTAATCGTGCTTGTACCGCTGATGCTTTCGCCTCTGGTAATCCCTTCGACAATAGCGCCAAATATACGCACCACATTGAAACCGTTATGGGTGAAAAAGGTCTTATCTTCTATAGCGACAAAGGCATGGATTAAATTCTTCGGCATATCGGTGTAGGGCACATTTGTTCGAAGCCCGCCACTTTGAAGGCTTTCTATAATCTCACCCTGATCATCATACAGAACAGAATTTTCGGTGAGAAGCGTATAAATATTATCCGGTTGAATTGGCGGAGCGGTTTTAGCGATAAAGAAGACCAAAGAGCCCAATGCCAAACCTACTCCAACGATGAAAATCAGCAGAATTTTTATGAGTTTTTTATAATCAAACTTATATTTTTTTCGGGGTTTTCTTTTACTCCTCTTTGCCATATTCTCTCCTGAAGTGTCTGCATCTGACCGTGACAATATCCCGGAAAAGAGCAGCAGCTTTTTTAATTTTTGACGTATAAAACCAAGTGCATTTGCGGACATAGATAAGATCATTATTCGCCACTTGCTTATTTGAGCGGCTGCAACATTTTTTTTAATCGGTTTGGTATCTTTGTCCGGATCCGGATCAGGCTTATTTGTCATAGGCTTCTTTGAAGACCTGAGGGCTTTGAGACGTTCAACTCTTGTCTTTATTGGAACATCCTCATCGGATGCACTACTTTTCTGGGGTTCTTTGACAAATATTTGTTCAAACATATCATCATAGTAATCGCTGTTGAACTTGTCCTTTTCTGTCAAGACTTCCACCCGCCTTTCCTGTATATAGCGTTCAGCTAAACGTAATTATAGCATAAAATGCCATACCTGTTAATAAGCTTGAGGCAAAAACTTAAATTTGTAATATTTGATTTGTATAGATTTGGGCATCGGGGTATAATAAAAATAGTTTACGAATACATGAAAAACTGTACTTGAGATGATTCAGCCACAAGGGAGGTAGAGAAATGTTCGATAGTGTCGATATCGCCAGAGCAGCTATAAGACTATCTATTACTGCGACGAGAGCCGAAGAGGAGCAGGAAATTGAAAAGCTGAGAGCAAAACAAATTTATGGGGTTGCGGTTGATGTCGGAGGTAATATCATCGATTCCATTCACATAATCATAGAAAGGGCAATCATGGCATCAAGAAAAGCCGGCTTGACTCGGGAATCGCATGTTCAGGATGGGGCTATCGCCGGAGCGGCAAGGGAAGCAATCATGCAAATAGCTGCAAAAGCCACAGGTCTCAACGGTGGGGGTAAGATAGCAATCACAAGGCATAAGGAGCATCTTAGCGTTTGCATCTTTATGAGCATCGGCCTTCTTCATCTCAATGAGGTCGTCATTGGACTTGGCCATAGATCATTACCGGAAAACTAAAATCAATTTTAGCAGATTCAATCCAGCCCTCTTGACATTGATGGTAAATAATGTAAAATATAGATATGCCCAAATAAAATCTCAAAATAAATATAGGAGAAAAACCCTATGAATGATTCCCAAAATCAGGAGCAGGTCGTCTCGCTGAAGATTCCGCTTTCTACAGAAAATTTAAGAGAAGAACTCAATTTTTATAAAGACTTGAGGACCTTCTTTAAAGAGTACGACAAGTCCATAGAAGATATTGACTTTATCATCAGCAATATTGAAGCCAATATTGCCATTTTTAACCAAAGCGGTTCAATCGTCATCGATGAAGATAAGATGATCAACCAGATAGAAAAACACCCATATTTTAAAAATCCCTGCGATTACCCGATCAGATTAATCACACTGTTAAAATACCTAAAAAATAAAGGCTTTAATATGAATTTTAAGGATATTGATATTTACGTGGACAAAGTGATACAAAAAGTTGAAGGCGTGAAAAAAGTAGGGAGAGGATTATATAAGAAAGTCAAATAAAACAACGGGATTGGGGATCATAGGCAGCTGATGCTGCCAATCAGGGGGAAATTGACTTGAGAAGACCGATGGTCTTTATTTTGCTTGCTTATGCCTGCGGGATTGCCGTTGGCTTTATTTTTAAATTCGAAGCACTCATTCCGATTGGGGGACTGGTTTTATTAATAGTGCTGTTGTTGTCCGCAGGAATAAACCCTAAGTTGGAGTTCTGGCGGCCTTTTTTATTGGTCTTCTTCTTAGGTTGCCTTTACCTCAATATTTATGCAGGCGAGACTGATCCATTTTCAGGATCTGACGAGAAACAGGTAACCATTGTTGGCTATGTTATAAGTGCCCAGCAGCAATACAAGGATTATTTTAAACTGGAAGTCGCGGGAAACGCTTACGATAATGGCACTAAAAGCGGCAGATTCCGCAATAAAATCCTGGTCAATCTCAAGGGCCCATTAGACTATATAGAGGGTTACGGCTCAAAAGACGGGATGCTTGTTTATGCAGATCTGGTAGGTAGAGAAATCCGTCTTACCGGCACTGTACAAAGACCGCCGGCAGCTAAAAACCCGCATCTTTTTGATTACAGCCTATATCTGAAGACCCGAAATATCAGCACAATAATTGAAACAAATTCATGGCAATGTTCACTGCTATCAGGCAAAATACGGGCCGTTTCAAATGGACTTGCTCTATACAAGTATTCGCTTATGGAACAACTCGGTAAAAGCATGAGCCAGGAGACCTTTGGACTGATGGTTGGCATTCTATTTGGGGATAAGAATTTTATCGATGACAGTATCTACCAAAGCTTTCAAAAAAATGGGACTGCACATATTCTTTCTGTTTCCGGAATACACGTAGGAATTATCTATGCCTATATAGATAAACTGTTGGGAAAAGGCGAAAGCCCCCTTTATAATGCGATTACAATAGGACTTTTAATGGTCTATGCCGCCTTATCAGGTTTCTCGCCATCTGTGGATAGGGCTGTATTCATGATCATCATCTTCATAATCGGAAAACTTTTGCATGAACGTTATGATTTGACGACTTGCACAGCTTTCTCTGCCTTTGTCCTACTGTTATATAATCCATATAACCTTTTTAACCTAGGTTTTCAACTGTCCTATATAGCAGTATTTATCCTTGCAGTCATTCTGCCATGGCTGACAAATTTAAGTGAGCATATATTCCCTTCAAAGCAGGAAGAACCTGCTTTGAGTTTAAACAAGTCCAATAAGGAATCTCAAAAAAAGATCGTACAAATAGTTCTGCCATTAATTGCTATTCAAATTGGGCTGATTCCCATAACGGCCTATATTTTCAACTATTTCTCATTAAGCGCCTTCATCATAAATGTTCCAGTCATTCTGCTGGCTGGATTTATCCTGCCTTTGGGTATTTTACTCATGCTGATCAGCCTGCTAAAAGGATTTTTACAGATTCCCGTATTAATATACCCAGACATTAATTCAATATTATTTGAGCTTGACAACCTATTGGACTTTCTTTTTTCCCTAATAGCTGCAGCTTCACAAATCCTGATTTGGCTTATGATTAGACTCAATGAACTCACAGCGGTAAGAGGTATCGGATATTTTAACATTCAAAATCCTGCTGTTATTACGATAATAATATATTATTGTCTATTATTTCTATGCTGTTCGGAGCTGGGGCAATGGTATTTAAAAAAGAGCAGACTTTCGGATGATCAAGACATTCATAAAAAGCAGAAGATTATAGTATCCGGGGCTTTGATTTTGTTGCTCTTAGTTTGCATTTTAAGGCCTGATGATGAATTCGGAAAGGCGGAGCTTATTTTTCTGGATGTTGGACAGGGTGACTGCCTTCATATTAGGACGCCTTCAGGTAAAAATATTCTAATAGATGGTGGGGGCAGCCGAAGTCTGGAGTCCGGAGGATCCGGCTATGATGTGGGCAGTAAAATCCTGCTCCCCTATTTTTTGAAAAGCGGGGTCACCAAAATCGATATGGCAATCATATCTCATCTTCATGATGATCATTATAAGGGTTTGGTCTCCTTATCCCAGGCCATGCCCATCGAGAAGATCGCGTTGTTTTCAGGTAATCAGCCTAGGGAGAATGAGGTGCTCGCATCATTGAGTGTGGAAAGAAGCAGGCTGCTTTATGTGAATCAGGGAGACAGGATCAACATAGAACCCGGAGTCTTTATCGATATTTTGTATCCGGAGTATGAACGAATATCTATAATTTCAGAGGTAACCGTCCAATCCAAAGCTATAGATGAAAACGCGATGAATCTGTTGCTTCGCTTGAACTATAATGGTTTAACTCTTATGATGACCGGAGATTTAACCGGTAAAGATGAATCCATCATCCTGCAAGATGCCTATGACCTTAAGACAGACATACTAAAAGTTCCGCATCACGGCAGCAGGTATTCAAGCACCCAGGCTTTTATCGAGGCGGTTGATCCATCCTGCGCTATCATTCAGGTCGGAAAAAACAATTTCGGGCATCCCAATGGCAAGATCATTGAAAACTACGAAAAACGCGGTATAATGATATTCAGGACAGACCTTGAAGGGGCAATACTTTTTGACATCAACTTAAGGGAGGATCTGCGAGTCATGACGATGAAGAAAAGGCAGTGGGAAACAGTTAAACTCTAATGTGAAGGAGAGTATGGCGGGGAGATCTGATGCACCTGAGCCATCGCGTTATTAAATGGTCTATAAAGCAAATGAAAAAAACCGTGAACATGCCTATAAAACCATCGAAAATGATGTTAAAAAAGATCAGCTAAAGGGAGTGATACTGCTGTCCGGGCAGGAGAGTTACCTGGTGGATTGGGCAATCGGACTCATTACTGAGCACTATGTCAATCCGGCCTGCAGGGATTTTGATTTAATAAGGTTTAACGGCCTAACAGCTTCATTTGAAGAAATCAGAAACTGCTGCGAGACCTTGCCGATGCTTTCTATGAAAAAAATAATCATTGTAGATAAGCTGAAATGTCTTGAGGCAGAAAGCGAAGACGAGAAAAAGTGGTCAGAGTATTTCAGGGAGATCCCAAATGCATGTCAGCTAATCCTTGTGAGCGAAACTTTGGATGGCAGAAGAAAAATCACGAAAATGCTGAACGAAATCGGTAAAATATATCAATTTGGTGAACTTCCTGAAACCTTTTTAAAAAAGTTTATCGAAAAGCAACTCAAAGCAGGGAAAAAATCGGCCAAGGCTCAGGTAATTACTGATTTAATTGCAGAATCCGGCTATTATGACAAAAATACGAGCTATACCTTATATAACCTTGACAACGATCTTAAAAAACTTATCGCTCATGCCAGCGGAGATGAGATTTTTAAAGAGGATGTCAATTTAACCTTATCCGGAAATATAGAACGGGATATCTTCGCAATGATGGATGCTTTAGGCAAAGGCAATAAAGGCGCTGCATTTCATATGCTGACCCATCTGTTTCTTTATGGAGAAAACGAGTATAAAATTTTAGGCCTGATATGCAGTCAGTTTGAAACGGTTACCTTAATTAAGGAGATGAAGGA
>JBBRXH010000035.1:0-11620 GCA_038248565.1 Peptostreptococcales bacterium
AAGCCAAAGGAATCGATGCGTTTTTTGCTATGAATGATATTATAGCCTTGGGCGCGATGCAGGTTATTAAAGAATTGGGATTAGATATGCCCAATAATATAGGATTGATCGGATTTGATAATATCTATTATTCCTCTTTGCCCCAAATACAGCTCACGACCATTGACCAGCCTAAGTATCAGTTAGGCCGATTAATTTCGAAAATGTTAATTGATATCATTCAAAAAAAGCAAATAGCTCAGCGCAAAATCGTCCTGTCGCCAGAGCTAATCGTTCGTTCCACCACAAGAGAGGTATAATATGAGTCTTTAGAAGACTTAAGTTTAGATTATTTTAAGTTTGAGTAGTTAATACAATATGGGAGGAAATATGATTAGAAAAATTAAAATGGGCATTGTAGGTTTAGGCAGACTTGGCAGCCTTCATGCGGAAAATATTGCTTTTAACATACCTAATGCAGAGCTCCATGCTGTTTGCAGCATTCTCCCCGGTGAACTTGAATTAGCACAAAAGGAATGGGGTATCCCATTTGGGTATTCTGATTTCAGCGAAATGATTAAAAACAAGGATTTGGAAGCCGTTGCAATCCTATCCCCATCCCCAAACCACACAGAGCATATTAACTTGGCGCTTAAAGCTGGTCTTCACGTCTTTGTAGACAAACCACTTGGTATTAATGTTGAAGAATGCCTGATGAGTGAAAGAGCCGTCAAAGAACATCCAAATCAAGTCTTTATGATTGGCTATATGAGAAGATATGATCCATCATATAAATATGCCAAGGAATTAATTAAAAACGGGAAAATCGGGAAGCCATTTTTAGTAAAGCTTACAAGTTGTGATCCGGAACACACCATAGAAGGCGCGATTCGCTTTGGGGCCAATAGTGGCGGTCTGTTTATTGATATGACAGTTCATGATATCGATCTTGCAAGATGGTTCCTGGAAGATGAGGCTAAGACTGTTTATGCAATAGGTGGCAGCTTTGTTCATAAAGAATTCGACGATTATAATGATGCAGATAATACATTGGCACTGATGCAGTTCAGAAATGGCGGAATGGCGATGTTCCATAGCGGACGTAACGCGGCTAATGGATATCAGGTTGAAACGGAAATTGTAGGGCCCCTTGGTGCCCTTAGGATTGCAGCTGAACCACGTAAGAATCTATGCACCATTTTTGATCAAACAGGAATAGTCGCCGAGTGTTCTCAAGGTTTTCAGGAGCGTTTCGCAGAAGCATATCTTGAGGAAATGAAAGAGTTTGTCCGTTGCATTATCTCTGGGGAAAAACCGGGGATCACTGTGGAGGATGGTACTATGAATACGCTGGTGGCTTTTGCGGCAACCCAGTCATTTCGCGAAAATAGAGTGATTGAAATTAAGGGATAGGAGAATAACTATGGATTTAGAAAGCACCTGCAAAATTAGAAACACTATGCCAAAAAAACCTGGGTTTCTTCCCATTGTTATTGAAGAGCAAACGCCAAATATTATGATGGATTTTGGCATTTTAACATTGGATGACGGAACAGCCTATCAAAACGACGATGCAAAAGAGCGTATTTTCCTGTTGCTCAGGGGAGAAGCTATTATACGTGTTGAGGATAAAAAATTTAATATAAAAAGAGGAAATATTTATGACGAAGGCCCTTGGACCCTTCATGTCCCAATGGACGTCAAGGTTGAAATAGAAGGCGTATCAGATAATACAGAGTTTGCTGTTCATGCTACGAAGAATAATAATATCTTTGAAATTAAGCTCTATAGGCCTGAGGACTGCCGGATAGAAATACGTGGAGCCGGTCAGATGAATGAGGCGGGAACACGGCTTGTGAGAACCATAATCGATCATGCAAATGCGCCCTATGCAAATCTCATGTTGGGTGAAGATGTGCATTACCCTGGGAAATGGGCTGGTTTCCCCTCTCATTCACATGCACAGCCTGAGATATATTTCTATCGTTTTCTTCCTGATCAGGGATTTGGATTGCTCAAACTTGGAGATCAGGGTATTTGCTTGGAAAATAACGATACAGTTCTCATTTTGCCTGGCCTTGTACACCCTCAAGTAGCGGCGCCTGGTTATGCTATGTATTTTCTCTGGGTCATTCGGCATTTAGAAGGCAATCCTTACATACGTCCGGATTTTGAGGAAAAACACCTATGGGTGGAAGCACCGGGGGCAGAAATTTGGCCCGAAAGGAAAGGATCATGAAAAAAGCACTCCATACGAAGACAGTTTATGGCTGCAATCTAGCGACAGCACTTGCTATAGCTGAAAACACAGGTTTCACTGCTGTTGAAATCGTTGCGGAAAGACTTTATTCCTATTTGCGTCAGGGGAATACACCAACGGACCTTAAGAACCTTCTCTCGAAGCATGGACTCGAAGCGATTTGCATCAATGATATATGCCATGTTGACCGTGAAGATGAAGCGGCAAAGGCCAAAATGGCGGAGGAAGCCTGGTTATTATCCAGTACAGCTAAAGAGATTGGCTGCAAGGCTATCCAGCTTGTGCCACTCTGTTCATTGGAAGGTAAAGACTGGAAAGATATTAGACGCATCACGGCAGATAATATTCGTATGATTGCGGATATAGGAAGCCAGTTTGGCGTTGGATTTCAATTGGAACCGGTTGCCTGGTCTCCAATCAACTCTTTAAACAAAAGCTTGGATTTGATCAATGCGGTTGAAAGGGAAAATCTTCGCATGGTCATAGACTTCTGGCATCTCTGGTCTGCCGGAGAAACGACGCCGGATGAGGTTTCCAGGTTATCCAAAAATCAGATATATAATATTCACTTTTGTGATGGCAAGACTCAGAACCGTGGAACGGTATGGGACGAGACAGTTCTTAGAGGCTTTTACCCTGGAGAAGGCGACATACCGCTTGCGGAGTGGGTAGCAGCAGTAAAGGCAACTGGATATGATGATTTCTGGTCTTGTGAATTAATCAGCAGTCGACACTGGGAAATGAATGCCACAGAAGTTGCAAAAACCATGAGCAACTACATGGATATCTATATTGGGCATCAGTAGCCTAAGAGATAGTGCGGTAATGAACCAATATAAAAATAAAGGGAAGGAAAAGGTTAGTATGACTATATTCGAAGGGTCCTATGACTATAAGACACTGGATATTATTACCCTCGGCAGAGCTGGTATTGACCTCAATGCCAATGAAATAAACAGACCAATGGAGGAAACCATGAGTTTTACAAAAACCGTGGGGGGCTCTCCTGCGAATATTGCTGTTGCCTGCCGAAGATTAGGATTATCCACAGCTTTTATGGGTCGCGTCTCAAATGATCAGCATGGCAGATATATTCGAAGCTACTTTGAAAAACTTGGGATATCAACGGAAGCATTAGTCACGGATGAGTCAGGAAGCTCTTCTGGTTTAGCTTTCACAGAAATCAAGGCCAATGGCGAAGCAGGATATATCCTTTATAGGAGTAATGTGGCTGACCTGAACCTGAGCATACAAGATATATCGGAAGAGCTGATCCGAAAAAGCAAAATTTTGCTGATATCCGGTACAGCTCTCGCTAAAAGCCCTTCCCGGGAGGCAGTTTTTGTCGCTTTGGAATTCGCCCGCAAACATAATACTTATATTGTATTCGACCTGGACTATCGGCCGTACACCTGGAATTCCATTGAAGAAACTTCAGTTTATTATGCACTTGCTGCAGAAAAAAGCGACTTAATTATTGGAACTAGAGAAGAATTTGATGTGTTGGAACATAGAATTGAAGCGACCGAGAGGCAAGATGAGAAAACGGCAAAAAGATGGCTTGGATTTCAGCCTTCAATTGTACTAATTAAACACGGTAAATCTGGATCAAAAGTTTATCTAAAAAATGGTGATGTTATTTCCGGCGCAGTTTTCCCGGTAAAGCCTCTTAAAACAATGGGCGCGGGAGATTCCTTCGCCGGAGGGTTTATATACGGTTTGCTGAATAATAAAAATCCCTATGAATCCACAAGAATCGGAGCCGGAGCTGCCGCCATCGTGGTGACGAAGAACAGCTGCAGTGAAGCTATGCCAACTTTAAAAGAAGTGGAAGATTTTATTAGTGCATATGAGAAGAGGTAGGTATATTTCATGCTAGTAAGCTTAAAACCATTTATATCAGAGATTGCGTTAGCAAAAAAGGCTTTGCCCGGTTTTAATATATTTGGCTTTGAAGATGCCAGGGCGGTCATCAACGCTGCAGAAATCATTGGCGCGCCAGCTATATTAATGACAAATAAAGATTGCGTCGAGCATATGACCATAGAATCCTTGGCAGGAATGCTAAGGCCCATGGCTATGAAGGCCAAAGTCCCGGTATGCATCCACTTGGACCATGCCAAGTCGGAAGAACTGGCTTTTGAGGCTATTGAAGCGGGCTACACCTCTGTTATGTACGATGGTTCCGCGCTAACACTGGAAGAAAATATTGCGCATACAGCAAGAATCGTAAAGTTTGGCCAAAAGTATGGTGTTTCAGTAGAAGGCGAAATCGGATCCGTCGCCTATGCTGATCGAAATCCTGAAGTCCAGATGATTTATACGGATCCATCCGAGGCAGCCTGTTTTGCAAGGGAGAGCGGAGTCGATTTAATGGCAGTTTCCGTAGGGACGCTCCACCGCATGCAATCCCAGGGCGTAAAAATCCAATACGATAGGCTGGCTGCCATTCAGTCTAAAACAGACATACCTCTTGTGATCCATGGCGCTACCGGCATCGCGGATGAAGATCTGTCCCGCATGATCGGTTACCATATTGCAAAGTTTAATATCGGAACTGCTTTAAGGATTGCTTTCGGAAAAGCACTCCATGAGCAAGTCTGTTCTAATCCAGAAGAATATGATAGGTTAAAGCTTTTTAAAGAACCGATGAATGCTGTAGAACAGGTCGCCTTGTTAAAATACAGACAGTTGGGTTGGTAAGGAGAAACAGTATGAAAACAGAGAAATTAACAATGGCTCAGGCCCTGGTGAAATTTTTGGATAACCAATACATCGATGTTGATGGAGAAGAGATAAAATTTGTAGAAGGCATCATAGGAATTTTTGGGCACGGCATTGTTGTTGGATTAGGAGAAGCCCTTGAGGACAGCGGACACAGTTTGAAATTCTACCAGGGTAAAAGCGAGCAGGGCATGGCCCATATCGCCATGGGTTTCGCTAAACAAAACAAGAGAAAAAAGATCATGGCGGTGACGAGTTCCATAGGACCAGGCGCCTTGAACATGGTAACAGCCGCCGGTACGGCAACGGCGAATAGAATTCCTGTTCTTTTTCTCCCTGCGGATGCTTATGCTGACAGGCAGCCGGATCCGGTGCTTCAGCAGATCGAACAGCCTTATGATTACAATATAACAGCGAATGATGCATTCAAGCCAGTCAGCCGTTACTGGGACAGAATAAGCCGCCCTGAGCAGCTTATGACAGCAGCTATTAATGCCATGAGAGTATTAACAGATCCCGCTGAGGCCGGAGCTGTCACTTTATGCCTTCCTCAGGATGTACAGGCAGAAGTCTATGATTATCCAATAGAGTTTCTCCAAAAAAGAGTTCACCATATTCAACGCAGAGCTATAGATGAAAAAACGCTTAGCAGAGTCGTAGAGATGATTATAAACAGCAAAAAACCTTTTATTATTTGCGGCGGAGGGGTTCGGTTTTCTGAAGCCGGCAAAGAATTAGCAGAGCTTGCCAGCACTTTCAAAATTCCATTTGGTGAAACCCAGGCAGCCAAGGGAACCATTCTGTCTGGTCATCCCATGAATATGGGAGGTGCCGGGGTAACGGGAACTCTGTCTTCCAATCGCCTTGCAAAGGAGGCAGATCTTATCATTGCCATTGGAACGCGTCTGAATGACTTTTGCACAGCATCAAAAAGCGCATATTCCAATGAAGATGCCAAGATGATCAGTATCAATGTGAACACTATGGATGCTTATAAAATGAATTCTTTACCTGTTTTTTCCGATGCAAAACTTGCAATAAGCGCTATCCATAAGGAGCTCAAGCTTCAAAACTATAAAAACAGTTATAAATTGGAGATTGAAAATGCCAAAAGAGAATGGGATCAAGAAGTAGACCGTCTTTATGGTCTTGTGAGCGATCAGGGAATTGTTCAGACGAAAATTTTAGGTGAGCTCAATGAGCGCCTCATACCAAGTGATGCAATAATAGTGACGGCATCAGGCAGTTTACCCAGCGATTTACAAAGAGTTTGGAGATGCCGGGACGAAAACGGCTATCATGCGGAATATGCATTTTCATGCATGGGGTATGAGGTAAACGCAGCCCTTGGTATTAAGATGGCAGAACCAAATCGAGAGGTATATGCAATTTTAGGGGATGGCAGCTTTATCATGTCGCATTCTGAGCTTCTGACCAGCTTGCAGGAGGATTTAAAGATCAACATTATTGTTCTTGATAATAGTGGATTCCAATGCATTCATAACCTTCAGAGAAGCCAGGGCATTCCGAGTTTTGCCAATGAATTCAGATATCGTGAAGGTGAGACCGGACGGCTTACAGGAGCTTATGTCCCGGTAGATTTTGCAGCAATTGCAGAGGGATATGGTGCTGCTGGCTTTAGGGCGAACAGCATAGAGGCCTTTATTAAGGCATTCGAAGAGATGAGAAATCAGAAAAAGACAGCTTTGATAGATGTAAAAGTTTTACCTGGCACAATGACGGATGGTTATGATGCCTGGTGGCGCGTCGGAACAGCAAAAATTTCCAACAGAAAAAGTGTTGTTGATTCCGCTGAGCAGCAGAATGAGGAAGTTAAAAAAGCCAGAAAATTTTAAAGAAATAAATATATTGGAGGATACTATGGATAAAACTAAAATCAAATTGGGTGCTGCGCCCATAGCCTGGACAAACGATGATCTCCCGGATTTAGGTAAAGAAAACACATTTGAGCAGTGTGTCAGCGAGATGGCTCTCGCTGGATATGTCGGCACAGAAATAGGGACGAAGTACCCCAAGGATACTAAAATACTTAAAAAGGCCCTTGAACTACGCGGTTTAGTGGTATGTAATGCCTGGTTCAGCGGTTGCTTCACAAGCAAGCCCTATGATGAAGTTATTGCAGAATTTATAGCGCATTGTGATTTTATGGCAGCTATGGGGGCAAAAGTTATTGGCGCTGCAGAGGTTGGGAATAGTGTGCAGGGCTTGCAGCTGCCAGTTATTGATGCAAAGCCTGTTTTTACCGAAGAACAATGGGAAATCATTGGGCGCGGCTTCAAAAAAATGGCAGAAATCGCTGAAGAGAAGGGAATAGTCCTTGGCTATCACCATCATATGGGAACCGGTGTTCAGACACCTCTAGAAATTGCGCGCTTTATGAAGGAAACCGACGGCCGCGTGAAGCTGTTATTTGATACAGGGCATTTGGTTTATTCAGAAGGATCAGAAGCAGCCATGCTGGCTGTTTTAAAGGACTATGCGAGTAAAATTGCATTAGTTCACCTGAAGGACGTTAGAGGCGAAATGATCAGCAGGGTTAGAGCTGAAAAACTCAGTTTTCTGGATGGAGTCAGGATTGGTACTTTTACAGTGCCGGGAGATGGGGATATAGACTTTAAACCTGTATTTGATGAACTGGACCGCCAGGGTTATGAAGGATGGATGGTCGTTGAAGCAGAGCAGGATCCAGCAATAGCAAATCCTTATGAATATGCTTTAAAAGCAAGACACTATATCAAAAATTTGGCAGGATTATAAACTGTTCGAAAGGCGGGCGGATATGAAAAGTAAATTGACAATAGGCATTATTGGTGCTGGCCGTATAGGTCAGGTACACACGATCAGCATCATGAACAACATAAAAAATGTTTCGATAAAATGGATTTCCGACGTGGTTCCAGGCCTTGCTGAAAGCTGGTCAAAAGAATCGGGCATCCCAAATTTTACGATGGATTATATGGCAGTCATCAACGATCCGGAAGTTGACGCTATACTCATTTGCTCTTCCACGGAAACGCATGCAAAGATTTCCATCGATGCTGCAAGAGCAAAAAAACATATATTTTGTGAAAAACCTGTAGCCTTGAGTATTGAAAAAGTGCAGGCCGTAAATGATGCGATTAAGGAAGCAGGAGTCAAATTCCAGGTTGGATTTAACCGCAGGTTTGATCATAATTTTCAAAAAATTTCCCAGCTGATTAAAGAAGGCGTGCTGGGGGACCTTCATATTCTTCGCATCACCTCCAGGGACCCTGAGCCTCCAAATCCAGCCTATATAGAGGTATCAGGCGGTATGTTCATGGACATGACGATTCATGATTTTGATATGGCGCGTTTCCTCTCCGAAAGTGAAGCAGATGAGATCTATGTAACCGCCGCTTGCCTTGTTGATCCTGAGATTGGAAAAGCAGGAGATTACGATACTGCAATTATCACCATACGTTTTATGAATGGTTCTCTTTGCGTCATAGACAATAGCAGAAAAGCAGTCTATGGCTATGATCAGCGGGTAGAAGCCTTTGGCAGCCTTGGTAAAGCAGAAGCCTTCAATGACTTGCCAAATACTGCGGTATGGAGCACAGCCTCGGGGGTTTTCGCAGAAAAACCCAAATATTTCTTCCTTGAACGCTATATGGAATCATTCACTGAGGAAATACGTCAGTTTGTGGATGCAGTACTAAATGACAAGGAAACACCTGTTGGTATTAATGATGGACTTCAGCCTCTAATAATGGGACTAGCAGCAAAAAAATCCGTTCTTGAGCATAGACCGGTCAAAATATCAGAGTTTATTTAAGTTATTAACAGACTTTTCTGTTGATATAAATTTATTGTATGGAGGAGAAAAAAATGAAGAAAATTCTAATTTTAATGCTCGTGCTTGTCCTTGCCTTAGGATCATTAACGGCTTGCGCAGGCAAAACTGCAGAACCAGCAGCAGAAGGATTTACTATTGGTTATGCCAGCAGCAATCTTAATGACACTGGGCAGACCTTCATAGCAGATGCTGCTACAGCATACGCTACTGAAAACAACATTACAATTGACGTTCAGGATGCGCAGGAAGATGTTATCAAGCAGCAGGATCAGGTGAAAGCTATGATTGAGAAGGGCGTAAATGCCATTCTTGTTGTGCCGGTTGATACCAGCGCAATGGGTCCAATCACAGACGCTGCAACTGCAGCTAAAATCCCTCTAGTTTATGTCAACAGAAACCCGTTTGGTGATGCAACTCCTCCGGCTGGTGTTTACTACATCGGTTCAAAAGAAATAGTCGCTGGAGAACTTCAGGGAGATGCCTTAATCAAGCTTATGGGAGAAACCGGAAATGTCGCTATATTAATGGGGAAACTAGATAATGAAGCGGCTGTCAAAAGAACAGAAGGAAATAAAAACATTTTCGCCAAATACCCAGGAATCAAAATATTAGCTGAAGAAACTGGTAACTGGCAGAGAGACCAGGGCATGAGTTTGACAGAAAACTGGCTGACAGCCTACGGAAAAGACCTGAACGCTATACTTGCCAATAATGATGAAATGGCTCTTGGCGCTGTTCAGGCTTTAAAAGCAGCTGGCAGAACTGACGTTTTAGTTCTTGGCGTTGATGCTATCCCAGACGCTAAAACTGCTGTTGCAGATAAATCCCTTGCTGGAACAGTCCTGCAGGATTTAGCTGGACAAGGCAAAACAGGCATGGAAATCGCAGTTAAAGTATTAAACGGAGAAACACCAGAACAAGTAACTTGGATAGACTTTGTATCCGTTACTCCGGAGAATGTTGCCCAATTCAATTAAATCTATTGATCTTTGAGGAGAAAAGGAATTTTCCTTTTCTCCTCTACTCCTTAGAAATTGCCGAAAGGAATAAAGACATGGAAGAACAAAAACATCTTGTTGAGATGAAGAATATTGTTAAAAACTTTCCTGGCGTACAGGCTTTAAGAGGCGTGGATTTGACTGTTGGTTATGGAGAAATTCATGCGCTTGTTGGTGAAAACGGAGCAGGGAAATCCACTTTGATGAAATGCCTTATTGGGATGCATCCGCCGACCTCCGGGCAAATATACTTTGATGGAAATGAATTGCATAACTATAAAATGTCCGATGCATTAAAAATGGGAATTTCCATGATCCATCAGGAGCTTAGTCCTGTACTGGATAGAACGATCATGGAAAATATATGGCTTGGTAGAGAGCCGAAGAATAAATTTGGGTTCGTCGATCATAAGAAAATGTACGAGCTAACTAAAGGCGTTCTTAATACTATAGATCTCGAAGTTGATCCAAAAGTATTAATGAGAAATTTGACAATTGCTAAAACTCAAATGATCGAAATTGCCAAGGCAATTTCATATAATGCAAAATTGATTATTATGGATGAACCAACTTCGGCGTTGACAAAAAAAGAAATAGTACAGCTTTTTAGTCTCATGAAAAAACTGAAAGCAAGCGGTAAATCCTTAATCTATATTTCCCATAAGCTTGATGAGATATTTGAAATAAGCGATAAAATAACTGTCTTTAGGGATGGAAAATTAATCGGCACAGATGATACCAAACAGTTTGACGTTCAATCCTTAATCAAAATGATGGTTGGAAGAGATATTACTGAAATGTTCCCAAAGGTTGACTGCGAAATCGGGGATGTAAAACTCGAGGTTAAGGGTCTCAAAGATGATGGCGGAAGGTTCAATGATGTATCCTTTACAGTTAAAAGAGGAGAAATATTAGGGATTGCCGGCCTTGTGGGAGCTGGACGAACTGAAGTAATTGAAACATTATTCGGCATAAGAAAGAAAACATCGGGCGTGATTACTATAGATGGAAAGGAAATCGATATTAATTCACCTATGGATGCTATAAAGAACAAAATGGCCTTACTAACCGAAGATAGACGACTGGACGGTATTTTCCCATCACTAAGTGTGTTCCAAAATGCTATTATAGCGAACCTGCATAAGTATGTTAAAAAATCGGGACTGCTCAATTATAAAAAGGCATTAAGCGATGTCAATCACTATGTCGATGCTATAAAAATAAAGACGCCCAACATTGAGCAAAGGATTGAAAACTTAAGCGGAGGGAATCAGCAGAAAGTGCTTGTTGCCAGATGGCTTCTGACGGAACCTGAAATTCTAATCCTGGATGAGCCTACCAGGGGCATAGACGTTGGCGCAAAAGCAGAAATCCACAGATTGATTACAGCCTTGGCAGGGCAGGGCAAAAGCATTATCATGGTATCTTCCGAACTGCCGGAGGTTATGGGCATGAGTGATCGAATACTGATTATGCACGAGGGAAAAGTCACAGGCATTATTGACAATAGAAAAGACCTTTCACAGGAAGAAATCATGAACTATGCTACCGGCACTTCTTCCAACAATCAAGTAAATTAAAAGGAGAGAGAAGCAATGAGTGATAATTCAAAAAAACTTGAACAAGAAGCTGAAAAGGCGGAAGATTTTAAGCAGCAAAAGCGAGCAGATAATAAAGTGCTGGCAACTCTAAAAAAATATGGGATCATATTTGCCCTAATCCTTCTTATTGTCGGCATATCAATAGCTGAGCCTAAATTTTTGAATCCTACCAATATATTCAACGTTCTCACACAAAGCTCGATTTATGGGATTATGGCTC